>JAKASY010000029.1 GCA_021817625.1 Bacillota bacterium
TGAGCGATGACGGAGGACGCCATTTGCTTGCCCGATCGTCGGCAGCGAATGGCACATCTTCACGTGCAATAGGCACGTATGTGGGCGCTCGACGAGACCGCCAAACTAGAACTACACTTTCTGTAAGCGGTCTCTAGGAGGCATTTCCGATGGGTCGGGGGTAATGTGCCAAGTCCGCGACTCCATGTCGCGGATATTGTGTCACTAAGTATCGGCGTGGCCTGGGGCCTGTCTTTCGTCCTTGGGAAATACATCCTGTCTTTTCTCGATCCGATCAGTTACGTGGCCATTACAACGACAAGCGCTGGCGTGATATTGTCCATTTATGTCGTGCTGCGCTCTAGAAGACTCCGCCTGGCGTTGCATTGGCGTGTGCTCGTGCTCGGGGTCGTGCTTGCCGCCGCGGCGACTGCGCAGCTGTTCGGCCTCGCCCTTTCGCCGCCGGGCGTCGCCGGCCTCATCGCGGACCTGACGATCGTCCTCACGCCTGCCCTGGGCTTCGCCGTGCGGCGCACGCGCGTGCGCCCGCGCACCGCCCTTGCCGCCTGCCTTGCCCTCGGCGGCTCGGCCGCGCTCGCGATGACGCGTCACGGCCTGAGCGTCCGACCGGGCGACCTCCTGGTCATGGCCGGAGCGGTCCTCTACAGCCTGCACGCGACACTGCTCGACGGGGCCCGGGCGGAGGAGGGGGTGCTGGAGACCACGGCGGGGGAGCTCCTTACCGCCGGCCTGTGCGCCGCGGTGGCCATGGCCGCGCTGAGCCGGCCATGGGAGTCCGCGCCGCCTCCCCCGGTCCTGTGGCTGGCCATCGCGTTCGAGGTCGTGGTGAGCACGCTTCTCGGCTACGCCGTCCAGGGTGTCGCCCAGCGAAGGGGCGGATCGACCCGATTCGCCCTGGTGACGTCCGTCGACGGGCCGGCGGCCCTGGCCTTCGGCGTCGCGCTCTTTGCCGAGAGGGTGACGGCGGTCAATCTGGTCGGCGCGGCCCTGGTCCTCGCCGGCGTGCTGACGACCCACCTCGGGCCCGCCGGCGAGGAGGCGCCGCCCGCGACGCGCGTGCCGATCCCTACGCCCGCCCTGCGGCGTGCGGCCGTGGCGACGCCGAGCACGGCCGCACCGCCATGACCGGGTCGCCGCTCCGTCCGGCGCTCACGTCGCGCGGGCCGCGCCGTGCGCCCGCCCCGGCCCCGCGCCGCGCCGCCGTGGCGCGCCTCAGCGCGGTGGCGCCTGCACCCAGATCCACACGTTCGGGCCGTCCCAGGCGGCGGCCATCGGCACATCGGCCGCCGAGGCCACCTGCGGGCTGCCCTGGGCTGCGGGCAGGCCCGTGAGGAGCGTCTGGTCCAGGTTGCCGGTGCGCATGTCCACCGACGCGACGACGCCGCGCGCGGCGACGAGCGCCTGCGCGCCGCCGAACGCGGTCGCCAGGCTCGTGACGCCGCCCGACCAGTCGGGTCCGAGCCTGAGCCAGTTCGTGATCGCCGGGAAGCCCTGGAACGCCTGCTGCGTGGGCAGCAGATCCACCACGTTCTGGTCCGTGAGGCCGACGAGCAGCGAGTCGAACGGCCCGGATGCGGCGAGCGGGCCGGGTGGCGCGGACACCTGGTTGTAGCTGCTCACCGAGTCGCGGCGCAGGCCGATCTGCTCCACCGTGGGTGAGACGTACCTCTGACTGCTGACCTGGTCGACGTAGGCGTACGACCCGTCGGGCGTTATGGTGATGGCGCCCGGCGCGCCCGTGCGGCAGGGCAGCGGCGGCAGGGCCGCAAAGGTCACGAGGTTGACCACGAGGACCTGGTTCGACGTGGCGTCGCTGATCAGGGCCTGGCTGCCGGTGGGGGTGACCGCCAGGGCCGACCAGTGGCCCGCGGGCAGGCTCACGGTCGCCACCGGCTTGCCGTCGTACGCGTTCACCACGCGCAGCTGGCCGGCCGCGCCGTCGGCGATCACGAAGTTGTCGCTGTTCGGCAGGTCGGCGACCAACGGGTGGGCGTCGGTGGTGGAGAGGAGTGTGGTCGGGATCCGCGCGAGGCGCACGCCGGGACCGATCGGCCACAGGAGGACGTGCCCCGACGCCGTGCAGGGGCCCGGGGCGCCGGCGGGGCAGCCCGAGAGCGCCACCGCCACGCCGCTTCCGCTCGTGGCGAGGGAGAGCGGCGCGTCGGGAAGCGCCAGCGAGCCGACGGCCCGGCTTCCGATCTGTACGACGTAGAGCCGATCGGTCTGGGCGCTCGCCAGGTAGAGGATCTGCCCGTTCGCGGTGAAGGCGCCGACGAGGTCGCGACCCGGCAGGGCGAGCCTGCGGAGGAGGCGCCACGGCGTGACGGCGAGCCGGTAGGGCGGGACGCTTCGGGGCGGCGCGAGCGTCTGCATGGCGAGCGTGGTGCCCTTCGCGCTCTTCTGCAGGCCGACCGCGTACACGCCGTCGTTTGCCTCGAACACCTCTACCGCGCCTCCCGGCCCGGCCACCGCGCGCCGGTCCTGGCCGCGCCAGCCCTCCACCGTGAGCCGGCCGCCGCCGGCCAGGACCAGGTCCTGGGCGCTGGCTCCCACGAGGGTGGCGCCGTGGACCGCTGCGAGGGTGCGCACCGCCCTGCCCGACGCGCCGGTGAGGACGCGGATGGGGCCCGCGCCGACCTGGGCCGCGACCTGGCCGCCCGGCCCCGGCTCGACCGCCAGGTTCGGGGCGCTGAGCCGCCACAGCGTGTCGCCGGTTTGCGCCGCCAGCATGATGGCGCCGGCATAGGGAGCCGCGCCGGCGAGCAGGGCGCCCTCCGGCGTGGCGAACAGGGCGGGCGCCGGCGGCGGCTGGCTCGGGTTGAACACATAGCCGCGCCGGTAGGGAAGGTCGACGGTGCTTGTCCACAGGGGCTCCCCGTCGGGCAGCGACCAGGCGCTGACGGTGACGCCCACGCTCCCCGACGCGTTCACCTGGCCGTAGGCGGCGATGTAGAGGGTGCTGCCCGAGCAGGCCTGCGCGTCGAGATAGGAGGGAATGTAGCTCGGCGGCACGGTCAGCGCGCCGAGGACCTGGCCGGTGCGCGCCTCGGTGACCACGTCGCCCTGCTCCATGTCGCGCGGCTCGCTGATCAGCACGTCGCCCGCCGCCCGCCCGCCGTAAAGGCCGTTCCACACCGCCTGGCCGCCCGCGCCGTAGGCGGTGGTGATCGTGCTCGAGGGCGACTGCGGGTAGACGGCGACGCCGTCGGTGACCGCGAGGATGCCGGGGCCGCCCTGATACACGACGCCGCCCGGCAGCGCCTTCACCGTGTCGGCGGCCACGTTCACGATCACCGGGCTGTAGTACGTCGTCTGCGTGGCGCGGTAGCTGCCGGCCGGGACCAGGCCGACCAGCGTGCTCGGGCCGAGGACCCCGGCCACGGAGGCGACGTTGGCCGCCGCGTGGTTGGTCAGGCGGTCGACCCGGCCGGGCGCAAGGCGCGACGGCGACAGGTCCCCCTCCGGACCGGACACCGCCGCGCACGGCGCCGGACGTGCGGTCGGAGCCGCCATGGCACCGGTCGTGTCGACGAGCCCTGCCGCGGCGCACACCAGCAAGACCACCGCCCATGCCTTCGCAGCCAAGTCCCCACCTCCACGGCGTACATTCGCGGCTGCTCGAGCGTTTCGGGCATGGCGGCGGCGGGGCGCGCCTCGACGCGGGCGCGTCCGGGCGCGCCCCGCGCCCGCCACGCTCTCGCCGGGCAGCCGGCGCGCAGTCCGCGCCAGCGGCTGGGACGGTCGATCCCATGTGGTGTAAGGAGCAGGGCCTGCCGCCGTCGCATGGAACTCGCCCTCATCCAGGCGCACACGGGCGGACGGGCGACGACCCGACGCCGCCGAGCGCCGAGCGGAGGAGAGGCCATGGCTGCGCATCTTGCCGTTCCCGACGAGCGAGGTCCGACGATCGAGCATCAACGAGGGACGGGAAATCGGACGTGGAACGAGAGATTCATGCCTACCTGCGCGCCGTGAACGCCCGTGAGCGCGAGAGCGAGCGTGTCGGCCCCTTCCTCGCGACCTTCAGCCTCCGAAGCCCCAACCCGTACCTGAACTACGCGATCCCGGACGACGACGCTGAGCCTGCCGCGGCGGACGTCCTGGCGCTCACGGCCGCCTTCCGGCGCCGGGGCCTCAGGCCGCGTCTGGAGTACCTGCCCGCGGCCGCGCCCGCCGTGGAGCGCGCGCTCGTCGCCTGCGGCTACGCGCCCGAGGGCCGGCTGACCGTGATGGTCGTCACCCCGGACGAGGTGCGGCCCGCACCGGCGCCGGCGGGGTTCGACCTTCTCGAGCCACGCAGCGACGAGGAGCTCCTGGCCCTCAAGATCGCCCAGAACGAGGCCTACGGCGACCCGGCCCCGGACGACCGGGCGATCGAGGGCGAGCGCGCCTTTCTCGCCCGCGGGGGCCTCGCCGTGCTGGCTCGCAGCGCCGCCGGTGAGGCCGCGGGCGGTGGCCAGTGTACGGCACCCGAGTTCGGGCTGCGGGAGGTCGGCGGCGTGGGCGTGCGCGAGCGCTTTCGCCGCCGCGGCCTCGCGCACGCGATCACCGCGGCCCTGTGCGAGCGTGCGTTCGCGACGGGCACGAGCCTTCTCTGGCTGACGCCCGCGGGTGCCGCGGAAGAGCGCATCTACGGCCGCGTGGGCTTTCGGCCCGTCGGCGAGGCGCTCCACATCTCCCAGATGGACCCGTAGGTCAAGCCCGCCTAGAGGTGGGCGGCCCCCGCCAACCCCTGCGGGCGGCATGCGGCCCGCAAGGGCGGCGCTCGGGAGCGATCCGTCGCCACCGGGACCCGCCCTTGCCTTCGGCTTTGGCGCCCGCCGCGGCCCATGAGTCAGGACATGCGCCGCAGCATCGTCCGCGCCGCCCGTGCGGACAAGGCGGCGCCGATGGCGGTACGCCACAAACCCGCTCGCGCCGGCGAACTGACTGCCAAGGCGCGAAGAGCGAGGTGCGGGGCGTGAGGTCACAGGCGAAGCTGGGGACGCGCCTGCGGGGCACGGGCGCGGCCGCCGTCCTGGCGGCGCTTGCCTGCCTCCAGCCAGGATTTGCCCACGCGGCGGCCCCGGGCGTGCCGGCCGGCTGGTGCGGCGTGCGAAACACCCGAGGCGCGGTCGCGGCGACGGGCTCCGAGCCGACGGGGCCGGTGTACGTGGCGACGGCGTGCGTGCCGTCGCCCGTCTGGCTCGAGCCGTACGGCGGTGCCCTCGCCGGCCTTCTCAGCCTGACATACGACAGCCCGGCCGATGCTGGCGTGGTCGTCGGCGCCCGTGGCGCTCTCTACCAGCTCTGGGGAAAGGTCGGCGCCGCCGGCGGCTTCGCGCCGTCGGAGGTGCGCGCGGTGGCGCCGTCGGGCCGCGCCCTGTGGCACCACGCCGTCCCCGTCGACGCGAGCGCTCCCGTGGGCGACGCGCGGGTGGTGGCCGTGGCCGAGGGCGCCCGCGCGCTGATCGTGGACGAACGGACGCGTCGGGCGGCGGTGGTGGCGCTGCCCACGCCGCCGCGGCCGACGAGCGGCCTCGCCAGGCTCGACGCCACGTGCGCGGTGGTGGGCGGCCTCGTCGTGGCAACTGCGTCCTGGGTGCCGGTGCGCGCCGGGGAGCGTGATGCGAGTGCCGGCGTCGTGAGCCTCTACACGGCGACCGGGCGCCTCCTCAGGCACTGGACGGTGCCCGGGGCGCCCGCCAAGGCGGCAGCGAACGTTCCCTGGCTCGGCTTCGCCATTGCGATGGAGGGGACGCGCGCCTACGTCGTGTACAGCGACGAGCCGGCGGGCACGACCGCCGGGCTGTACGTCGTGAGCGCCGGGGGGTCCGTCGCCGGTCCCTACGCCGTGCCGGCGCCGGCGACCGCCGCCCTCGGTGGGAGCGTCGTGCCCCTGCCGGGCGACCGCCTGCTCCTGGACGCGGGCGGGCCGACCGCGACCAGCAAGGATTCCCACGGCGCCCTCTTGGCGCTCTTCGGCCGGCGGCCCCAGGTCGTGTGGTCCCGCCCCATTCCCGGCGCCGATCCGGTGTGGGACGGCGCAAACCTCTTGACGACCGGGCCGCAGGCCGCCGGCGTCGAGCCGGGGATCGCCACGGTCTGGGTGGTGTCGGTGGCGGGCGGGCAGATGATCACCGCCTTCTCCCCGAACGCCGACCCCGGCCTGAAGGTCCTCGCCGCCGGCCCGGGCGGCGTGCTCGAGCTCACCGTGCCGCGCGCCTTCGACTTCGGCCCGCCGCCCTGCGGCGGCGTCTGCCCGCCCGCGCTGCCGGACCAGCTGGTGCTCGAGCGCCTGGACGGCTCGGTTGCCTGGAGCGTGCCGCTCGCGGACGGCGCCGACCTGACGTCGGCCGTGCTCGACATGGCCGGACGCCCGGCCGTCTTCGTGGGCGGCAGCGGCCTGGCGGTGGCGTGGGGTGGGCAGAACCAGGGCACGAGCGCCCCGGCGGGCGTGCGAGGCTATGCCACGGCGGCGGTCGAGGCGGCGCCCGTCAGGCCGCCGGCCACGGGCGTGGCAGGCTACGCCGTGGTCGATCAGGGCCGGGTCGTGACGCCGCAGAGCCCGCTGGTGGTGTCGGCCGTCCAGGCCGGGCACGCCATCGATCTGACGCTCTCGGCCGTCTCGGCCGGGGGGCGTCCCATGGCGTCGCCGAGCGCCGTCAGGGTGCGGGTGAGCGACCCAAGCGGCACGGGCAGCATCGACGATGAGCCGGGCGCCGCCACGCTCACGATCCCTGCCGGCGCGGCCTCCGTTCCCCTCGCGTTCGTGCCCGCCAAGGCCGGCAGCTACGCCCTCGCGGCCGTGCCGGTGCCGACCGCCCTGCCGGCACCGGTCGTGCCGGCCGTGATCCCGGTGCCCGGCAACGTCCAGGTCGAGATCCCCTACTACGACCCCAACGGCGTGCCCTATCCCCTCCCGAGCGGCCAGACGCTCGACGTCGTGACCAACGGCACCGAGGTCCAGACGCCACTGCACGCCGCGTCCGCCGGTGCGGGCGGCGTGTGGACGGCGGTCGTGCCGACGAACGCCGTGGCCATCGGCACGTACTGGGCGTTCGCCACGCAGATCTGGACGCCGGAGGGCAGCGTGGGCAGCCCCTCGGCGCCGGTCCAGGCCCTCGTGACGAGCGGCGCCGCCCCCACCCTCACGGCGACCGCTGGACCGTCCGGCGTGGGCCTCACCGTGTCGGGCCCGATCCACGCGGCGGCCGTCCCCATCGCGTACGCCATCTACCGGGTGCGCGGGCGGACAGATGCCCTGCCGGCGGGAGCGCTGCCCGTGGCCGTCATCGATCCGGCGGCCCGTCGGGCCCTGGCCGCTGCGTACGTCGACCCGGCGGGCGCGGGCACCTACACGTACTTCGCCGCCGCCCTCTACGCCGACCAGAGCGCCGGGCCACCCGGCGCCGGCACGACGGTGGCGGTGCGGTGAGGCCGACGCGCCCGGGGGTGAGCGGGCCGGGCCGGTAGGGGATCGCATCCCGGCCCGTGCCGGCCTTCGCCTCCCTGGTCCGTAGCGCCCGCCGGGGCGCGTGGCCGGGGGGGGGGGGGGGGTCGCGCGCCCGGCCCCAGAAGCGGCACACGCCCCCGTGGACAACGCCCAAGCCGGCGGCAACGATTGCCAGCATGACGACGACCTCTCGTGCCGCGGGGCACGGCGCGCCATGCCGCCGGTAGCCGTCGGCCTCGCCCTCCTGTCCACGGTGCTCCACGTCGGGTGGAACGCCGCCATGCGCGGCTCCGCGGCCACCATTCGCTTCGTCTGGCTGCAGACGCTCGCCGGCGGCGTCCTCGGGGCCCTGGTGGCGCTTGCGGTCGGGCACTGGGCCGTGCGCGGCGCGGCGCCATGGGTGATCGCGACCATCGGCATCCACGTGGTGTACTTTGTGGCGCTCGTGGGTGCGTATCGAGCCGGCGGCCTCTCGGTCGTCTACCCGGGATCGCGCGGACTGGGCGTGCTGCTCACGGTGCCTGCGGCCGCGGCGCTGTTCGCGCAGGCGCCGAGCGCCGGGGTCGCGGTCGGCATCGCGCTCGTGGCGTTCGGGCTCGTGGGCACCACGTGGAGCGCCGCGTCGCGACCCACGACGAAGAGCCTGGTCTGGACCGCCCTGGTTGGCGTCACGATCACCGCGTACTCTCTCGTGGACAGCCATGCCGTCCTCCTGATGGCGCCACCGCTCTACATATCGCTTCAGTTTCTCGGCACGGCCCTCGTCCTGACGCCCCTGGCCCTGCGCGAGAGCGTGCCGGCCCCGGCCGCAGGGCGAACCGCGCTCCTTGCCGGCGTGGGGAGCCTCGTCTCCTACCTGCTCATCCTGTACGCGTATCGCATGGCGCCCGTGGCCGCCGTTCTCGCGCTTCGCCAGCTCGGACCGGCTCTGGCGCCCGTGGTCGCCGCCCTCTGGCTCCGTGAGCGACCCTCCTGGCAGCAGGCAGCCGGCGCGATGGCGATCGCGGTGGGAGGGCTTCTCGTCATCGCCGGGTAGCGCCTCGCCGCGAGGATGTGCGTCTGGCCGCGTGGAACGTGCTGACACGCGAAGGCGCTCCGGCGACCTGCGACCGGTGTGCAAGGGGGGATGCCGGATCACTACGGCGGCCCGGCCCTCGGACGTCACCCTGGCCAACTGGGACCTTGGGGGCGAGCCGTCCGCTTGGACCTACCTCCATGCGGGAGAGCTGCTCGGGTCGACGGAGATACCCACCCTCGGCCCAGAGGCGCCCCTGGCCAGCGCGGAGGCGCCTGAGGCGGCCGGGTTCCTTGTGGAGCCCGGCGTCACCCTGGACGAGTACGTCGCCCACGGGCCCGTGAGCGGCATCGTCGTGGTGCGGCGAGGCACGGTCGTGTACGAGCGCTATCCGAGGATGGCGCCGGACGACCGCCACCTCCTCATGTCCGTATCCAAGGTGTTCGCGTCCGTCCTGATCGGCATGCTGGAGGAGCGCGGCGCGATCGACCTCAGGAGCGCCGTCGACGCGATCATCCCGGGGCTCGAAGGCTCGGGATGGGACGGCGTGCCCGTTCGCGACGTCCTCGACATGGCGTCCGGCATCGGCTGCCTGGAAGACGCGCCGGGCGCCTACAGCGACCCTGGCCACCCCTTCTACCGGTTCGAGGCTTCGCTGGGTTGGAGGCCCGCCCACAGCCCGGCCACGACGTACGCGTACGTGGCAGGCCTGCCGTCCCACCGCCCACATGGAGAGGTGTTCGAGTACACGAGCGTCAACACGTTCGTGCTGTCGTGGCTCGTCGAGCGGGTGACCGGGACGTCTTACGCCGAGATGCTGCGGCGCGAGATCTGGTCTCGCGCCGGCTTCGAGGCGCCGGCCCAGCTCTGCAGCTCCCCGGCGGGGGCGCCGGCGAGCCACGGCGGACTTTCCATGCGGCTCAGGGACCTGGCCCGCTTTGGCATGCTGTTCACGCCGAGCGCCGGGCGGGTCACGTCGGCGCAGATCATCACCGCCGCCCACCTGCGCCGCATCCACGCCGGCGCCCGCCGCGAGCTTCACAGGGAGCCCGCCGGCGCGCAGCCGGAAGAGGTCGCCTCGGCCTTTGGCGGCGAGCGTCCGCCCGCGAGTCGCCAGTGGGACTTGGCCATCGACGATGGCGACCTGTTCAAGGGCGGCTTCGGCGGCCAGGGGCTCTACATCTCGCCCGCGCGCGACGTCGTCGTGGCGTTCGCCGGGACGCCGCTCCCCGACGGCTCGTCGAACCGCCTGCGCTGGATGAGCCGCCCGCTGGCGCTGGCCCTCGCGTAGCGGTCAGCCCGGCGTCGCGGCCTCGCTGCGCTTCTGCGCCGCAAGGCGGTCGCGGGGCGCGCGGTGCGGCGCTCGTGCGGCCCCCGGGTCCCTTTCGAGAGGT
>JAKASY010000030.1 GCA_021817625.1 Bacillota bacterium
TCTGAGCACCCGCTCGCTTCCCCTGTCTCGGGAGGACCCGGAAGACTCATCGTCTTCGCGCTCGGGGGCGGGACGCCCATGCGGCCGATCGACCTCGCACCTCTGGTCGACTCTCTTGGCGGCCTGGCGTTGGGCGGTTCCCCGTCGTCGCGCATTGCGCGCTTCGCGTTGGATTGTAAGGTTTATTTGACCGTTTGGTCGTGGCGTTGTCAAGGGCCGGCGCAGCTTAAGGCATGGCCGGGCGTGCGCGTGCATAGACG
This sequence comes from Bacillota bacterium, assembly GCA_021817625.1. The sequence continues at coordinate 261 of JAKASY010000030.1, forward strand.
TAGCGTAAGGCGGCCAGGGGGACGCCGCGCCGGGCGTGGGGCGGCGTTCCCGCGCGCCATGGTGCGGGCGCATCCCGCGCCGCCCGACCGGTCGGGTCTCTCCTCGATCGGCCCACGAGCAGCCCATCGATGCTCCTTGCGCGCCAGCCGCCCACGCCGCCCGGGCCGGCTGGCGAGGTGGCGTTCGGGCGACGGTCTTGACGGGCCTTGCTCGCGCGCCGCCACGGCTTGGTAAGGGAGGCGTGGATCATGCGGTCCCTGCGTGTGCGGCTCGCCATCGCCCTCGCGGCCATCTCGCTGTACGTGGTCGCGCCGCTGGTCGTCGGCGCGGCCGCCGTGCGGCCGAGGATCTGGCCATGCCTGACCAACTGCCTGTGCATGTCCGGCACGTGCACCTCTACGTAGGAGCCTGAACGGGAGGGCGAGCGCCGCGCCGGCGCCCGCCTTCTCCTCGGGGGTGGCGGCGCCATGGCCATCGGCACGCCGGCCTGGTACGCGATCGGCGCCTCGTGCGTTCTCCTCCTCGCCGGGCTGCAGGTCGCGGGACGGGCGATGCAGGCACGGGCTGGGGGATCGACGACGGCGCTGCGGATCGTCTCCACGGGCACGGCCTGTCCCGCGGCGCTGGCCAGCCCGCCGGCCTGGACGCGATCGCCGGCGGCGTACACCGTGGCCATGGGACCGCCGGTTGACGGCACGGGCGTGGCCGCCGACGTGCAAAACCGGCCGCTGTACTATGGCACCTGGCGGCAGGGCGGCTGGCGGTTCGAGCTCACGGGTCTCAGCAGTTATGCGTGGAGCATCTACGGGCTGCCTCTCTGGCGCGCGTTCCACGGCGTGCGGCTACAGGGCGTGGGCGTCGTGCGGGCGGCGTTCTCCGGCGCGGGCTTCACCTACAGCGTCGCGTGGCGCCGCGACGGGTGCCACTCCGCCACCCTGCGGGCGACCCAGCCGGCCCTCGCCCGGTGGGTGGCAGCCCGCTAGGCGGCCTCTCGCCCGGCGAGGCACCGGCGCGGCGACGCTTTCGCGCCCTCCGTGCGCGTGTGCTACCGTCGGGGCGATGATACCGCTCGCGCTGCGCCCGCCGCGCCTCTCTCCGGCCCTCGCGCAGGCTCGGGGCGTCGGCGGGCGGGCGCGGCGCCCGAAGGGAGGGACCCGGCGACGGTGCCACGGATCGACGCCATGCGGCCGCCCGAGAGCGTACGCGTGGGCACGCTTGGCGCGGCGCCGGCCAGCGTGCGCCGCGGCCGCGTCTGGGTCGCCGGCTACCCGCCGGATCTCATGCCCGACCTCGTGCTTGTGGGCGGCGGCGCGCCGGGACCGGTGCTCGCGGTGGTGGCCGGACTGCACGGCGACGAAGGGGCGGCCGTCGAGGCCGCCCTCCGCCTTGCGCGCGAGGTCGAGCCGGCGGCGCTCTGCGGCGTGCTCGCCCTCGTGCCGGTCGCCAACGCCGCGGCGTTTCGCGATCGGCGGCCGTTCGTGAACCCGCTCGACGGACAGGACCTGGAGCGCCTCTTCCCCGGCGCGCCCCGCGGCGGCCCGAGCGTGCGCCTCGCCCACGCCCTCTTCGACCAGGTCGTCGGGAGCGCGGACGCCGTCGTCGACCTGCACGGCGGCGGCCTGGTCGAGGCGGTGGCGCCGTTCGCGCTGGCGGTGCCGGGCGGGCCGGCAGCCACCGAGAGTGTGGCCTTGGCCCAGGCCTTCGGCCTGCCGCGGCTGGTCGCGGCGGACATGCCGGGCAGCCTCGTCGCCGCGGCCGCGTCCGTCGGGAAGCCGGCGCTGCGCGCGACGGCCGGCAGTCACGGCCGCGGCGGGCGGGCCGCGGTGCGCGCCCTCGCCGACGGCGTGCGGGGCGTGCTGGCCGCCCTCGGCATGCTGGCTACGGCCGGACCACAGGCCAGCTCCCCTGCCACGGCGGTAGCGCCTGCACGCTGGCTCTGGCTCGAGGCGCCGGTCGACGGCTACTGGCGACCGCACCTTCGGCCTGGTCGGCGGGTGCGCGCCGGCCAGGCCTTGGGCACGCTCACACCGAGGACCCACGGGGTCGCGCCCATAGTGATTCGCGCCCCGGCCGACGGCGAGGCGCTCCTCGTCGTGGACCACCTTGCCGCGCGCGCTCGTTCGCCGCTCGCCGCGCTTTCTGTCCCGGACGTTGACGCCGGCGCCCAGGCCCGATAGACTCGGCCCAAACCGAATAACCGTATCACGAGTGGCGGAGGGACTGGCCCTATGAAGCCCGGCAACCGAACGGCTAAGGCCGTCACGGTGCCACGTCCTGCGGCGCGACGCGCCGGCAGATACGGGATCGCTTTGGGAGCGCTCCCGTGCGGGGCGCTTCCTTTGTTTCGATCTCCGACGATGTCCGACGACCGCCAGAGCCGAGGAGGTTCCACTTGAAGACCACGATCATCGGCGCCCTGCCCAAGCTGCCCGTCCGCTACGAAGAGCCCGACAACGTGCGCCGCGCGCTCAACGCCTTCGAGGCCGGGCGCGTGGGCGTGGCCAACCTGGAGACGGTCGAGGCGGCCACCCAGGCGCGCGCCATCGCCTGGCAGGAAGAGGCCCGGATCGACCTCCTGGGCGACGGCCAGACGCGCTGGCAGGACCTTGTCAGCCCGCTCTGCCTGGACCTCGCGGGCGCGGAGGCGGGCGGCCTCCTGCGCTTCTTCGACAACAACACGTACTACCGCCACCCGGTCGTCACCGGCCGCCTCCGCCTCGAGGGGCGCACCCTGCCGGGCTGGTTCGCCGAGGCCCGGGCGCTCACGAGCCGGCCCCTCAAGGCGGCGCTGCCGGGACCGTTTACGTTCGCCCGCCTGTCCGAGGACCGGCAGTACGGCGATCTTGAGAGCCTGCTCGCGGACGCGGCAGAGGCCATCGGCCTGATCGCGGCCCTCATGCGCCACCGCGGCGCCGACCTGGTCGAGCTCGAGGAGCCGGCGCTCGCGCGCGAGCGCGAAGCCGGCGCCCGCGCCCTCGGCCTTCGGGCCGTGGCGGATGCGGCGGCCCGGGCGGGCGGGCCGGTGCGCCTGGCCCTCTACTTCGGCGACCCGGCATCGTGGCTGGACGCCCTGGCCGACCTCCCCCTCGACGGCGTGTCGTTCGACCTGGTGTCGGCGCCGCGCACAGCCGAGGCCCTTGCCTCCCAGACCTTCCCCGGCCGCGTGGGCCTCGGCCTGGTCGACTCCCGAGACCTCCGTCCGGAGGATCCCGACGCGCTGTGCGCGCGCATCGAGCCGATCGCGCGCCGCCAGGGCGCGGAGCGCCTCTTCCTGCACCCGACGACCTCGCTTGAGTACCTGCCGAGCGACGGCGCCGTCCGCAAGCTCGACCTGCTCGCCCGCACCCAGCGCGCCCTGGAGGGGGTTTCCCGGTGACGAGTCCTCTGCCGCTCCTGCCGACGACGAGTGTCGGCAGCCTGCCCAAGCCCGAGTCCCTTCGCCGCCTGCGCGCCCGCGTGGCGCGCGGCGACGCCGCCCCCGAGGCCCTCGACGCGGCCGTGCGCGAGGCGACCGCAGCGTGCATCCGCATGCAGGAGGAGGTCGGCCTCGACCTTCTGGTCCATGGCGAGATGGAGCGCGGCGACATGGTCGCGTACTTCGCCGAGGCGTGGGACGGCTTCGAGAGCTCGGGCTTCGTGCGCTCCTACGGCAACCGGTACTACCGCAAGCCCGTGGCGCGCCGGCCCCTCTCCGCCCGCGGCCCGGTCACGGTCGAGATGTGGCGCTTCGCCCAGTCCCTCACCGACCGCCCGGTCAAGGGCATGCTGACCGGTCCGTACACGATCATGGACTGGTCGTTCAACGAGGCCTACCCCGACCGCCGCGCCTTCGCCCTCGCGCTCGCGGACCTCGTGCACGACGAGGCAGCGGCACTCGAGGCTGCGGGCGCGCGCTACATCCAGATCGACGAGCCCGCCCTCTCGACCCGTCCCGAGGAGATCGACCTGGCGATCGAGGCGATGGAGCGCGTGACGCGCGGCCTCACGGCCAAGACGATCAGCCACATGTGCTACGGCGACTGGCAGGCGGTCTACCCGCGCTTCCTCGACCTGCCGGTCGACCAGCTCGACCTCGAAGCGGCGAACAATGCCTTCGCCATCCTCGACCTCCTGCACCGGGGCCCGGTGCGGCCCGAGATCGCGCTCGGCGTGGTCGACGTGCACAGCCACCGCGCGGAGAGCGCCGACGAGGTGGAGAGCGCGCTCCTCAAGGCGCTCGAGTTCCTCCCTCCGGAGCGCCTGTACGTGGACCCGGACTGCGGCCTCAAGACGCGGACGGAGGCGGAGGCGCGCCACAAGCTCGAGGCCGTGGTGGAGGGCGCGCGCCGCGTGCGCGCGCGGCTCGGCGCGACGTGAACGACCTGCGCGCGGCCCTGGCCGAGGGTCCGGTCATCGGCGACGGGGCGATGGGCACGCTCCTGGCAGCCCAGGATCCCAACGGCCGCGACGGGCCGGTCGAGCTTCTGGCGCTTGCCCGCCCGGACCGGGTGGAGGCAGCGCACGTCGCCTACCTGAACGCCGGAAGCCAGCTGATCCAGACCCACAGCTTCGGCCTGAACGGGCGCCGCCAGGGCAGGTTCGGCGCCCCCGACGAGCAGGACAAGGCGCTGCGCGCCGCGGCCCGGGCGGCCCGGCGCGCCGTCGAGGCCGCGGGGCGGCCGGCGGCGATCCTCGGCAGCATCGGCCCAACGGGCCTGCGCGGCCCCGACCTCGACGACCCGGCCAGGGCCGAGGCGGCATTCGAGGAGCAGGCGGCGCTCCTCGCGGCCGGCGGCGTCGACGCGTTCGTCGTAGAGACGCTCTCCGACCCGCGCGAGTGGCTGGCGGCGGTGCGCGGCGTCCGCCGCGCCTCCGATCTCCCACTTGTCACGACCGTGAGCCTGTCCGTCGCGGGGCAGAGCCGCGACGGCTACGACCTGGGCGACTTTCTCGCCGCCCTGGTGGCCCACTGGGACGAGCGCCCGGACGCCTTCGGCCTGGGCTGCGGCGCCGGGCCGGCACCGCTCGTCAGCCACCTCTTGCGCCTGCGCCAGGGGCTCGCGGCGGCCGGGCGCCAGCTGCCGCTCGCGGTCCAGCCCAACGCCGGCCTGCCGACCTTGCGCGACGGCCGCGTGGTGTACGGCGCCTCGCCCGCGTACTTCGGCGACGGAGCGCCGCGCTGGCTCGCGGCAGGGGCGAGCCTGATCGGCGCCTGCTGCGGCACCACGCCGGCCCACGTGGCCGCCTTGGCGCATGCGGTCGCGCGCCTGCTCGCCTCGCCGCCGCCCGAGGACGCGCAGGTCGCGCCGCCCGGGCCGGCGCCCTGGGAGGACGTGCCACCGGCGGCCCCGCCGCTCCGTCCCGTGCCCGCGCCGCCCGCCGCCCGCCCCCGAGGCTTTTGGATAAGCGTCGAGGTCGACCCGCCGAAGGGAGCGCAGGCGGATCGCATGCTCGAGCACGCGCGCCTGGCGGCCGCCGCCGGGGCCGACTGCGTGAACGTCGCCGACAGCCCGATGGCGCGCGTCCGCATGGGGTCGCTCGCGGCGGCCGCGCTCATCGAGCGCGAGGCGGGCATCGCGACGCTCCTGCACTTCACCACGCGGGACCGAAACCTCATGGGCATCCAGGCCGACCTCTTGGGCGCCCACGCCCTCGGCCTGCGCTCCATCCTCGCCCTCACCGGCGACCCGCCCGGCCTGGGCGACTACGCGCACGCCACCGCGGTGTACGACCTGGACGCGGTGAGCCTCTTGCGCCTTCTGAGCGCGATGAACCGCGGCGAGGACGCGATCCATAAGCCCCTCGCGGGCGCCACCGCCTTTCACCTGAGCGCCGGCGTCGACCCCGGAGCGCCCGACCTCGAGTTCACCCTGCGGCGCACACGCGACAAGGTGGCCGCCGGCGCCACCCGGCTGCTCACCCAGCCCGTGTACGACGCCGACACCCTCGTGCGCTTCCTGGACGCGCTGGACGTCGACGTGGACATCATCCTCGGCGTCATGCCGCTTCTCACCGCCCGCCAGGCGGAGTACCTCCACAACGAGGTGCCCGGGATCCGCATCCCGGACACGGTGCGCGAGGCGATGCGCAAGGCGGGCGACCAGGGAGAGCGCGTCGGCGCGGAGCTCGCCGAGTCCCTCGTGGACCGCCTGCGCGACCGCATCGCCGGCGTGTACGTCGTGCCGTCCCTCGGGCGAATGCGCGGGCCGCTCGCGCTCGTGAGGCGCTTCCGGGAGCTGGGTGCGGCACGGCCGAGGGCGGCGAGGGACCGAGGCGAGGAGGAGCGGGCATGACGGACGGGGACGGCGCGGGCGAGATCCTCCGGGCCTTCGCCACGCGCGCGGTGCACGCCGGCGAGCGGCGCGAGCACGGCGCGGCGCCGGTGCCCACGGTTGGGCCGATCTACGCGAGCAACACGTTCCTTGCGCCGGACCCCGAGGTGATGGACGCCATCCTCGGTGGCAGCCGCCCGGGCTACACGTACACGCGCCACCACAACCCGACGGTCACGGCCCTGGCCGACGCGGTGGCCGCGCTCGAGGGCGGCGCCCACGCCGTCGCCTACGCGAGCGGCATGGCCGCCGTGCTCGCGGCCCTGGCCGGGGCGCCCCTGTCTCGCGACGACCGCGTGCTCCTGGCCGCGGACCTGTACGGCGCCTCGCAGTCGCTCGTCCAGGAGATCCTCGCGCCGCTGGGCGTCGAACCGGTCCTCGCCGACCTCACCGACCTGGCCGAGGCGCGGCGCCTGGTCGCGCGCCATCGGCCCCGAGCCATCCTCGTCGAGACGGTCTCGAACCCCCTCCTGCGTCTCGTGGACGGGCCGGCGCTGGCCGCCCTCGCGCACGAGGGCGGCGCCCTCCTGATCGTCGACAACACGTTCGCCACGCCGCTCCTGCAGCGGCCCCTGGAGTGGGGAGCGGACGTGGTCGTGCACAGCGCCACCAAGTACCTGAGCGGCCACGGCGACGCCACCGCCGGCGTCGTGCTCACGCGCGACGAGGCGATCGCGGCGCGCCTCGAGCGCCAGATCAAGCTCACGGGCGGCATCCTCGGACCGTTCGAGGCCTGGCTCGCGCACCGCGGCCTCAAGACGCTGCCGCTGCGCTTCACCCGCCAGTGCGAGAGCGCGCGCCGCATCGCCGACCGCCTGGCGGAGAGCGGCCGGTTCGCCCGCGTGTGGCATCCCCTCCGGCCCGACCACCCGGACCACGAGCGGGCGCGCCGCCTGTACCCGGCGGGTCTTTGCGGCGCGGTCGTGACCCTCGACCTGGGCTGCGACCAGGCCGGCGTCCACCGCTTCCTGGCCGCCCTGCGCCTCGTGCTTTCGGCCACCACCGTGGGTGACGTGTACAGCCTGTGCCTCTACCCTGCCATGGCGTCGCATCGAAACCTCGGCGCCGAGGGGCGCGCGCGCGTCGGCATCACCGAGGGCACCGTCCGCCTCGCCGTCGGCATCGAGGATCCCGACGAAATCGCGGCGGATGTGCTCGCCGCGGCGCGCGCCGCGGGCGTCGGCGTGCCGGCGTAGCGCCGCGCTACGGCACGGCCACCGGGTTCGAGAAGGCGACGGTCGCAAGGCCGGCGCTGTCGACCGCGCGCATCTCCACGCGCAGCGTGCCGGCCGGCACGGGCTCGTTCATCGCCATGAGCTGGCTCGAGTAGCGGCCGTCCGGCTGCCAGCGCGCGCCCACCCCCGTGACGAGCGCCATCCAGGCGCTGATCACCTGCCAGCTGCCGCCCCGCTTCTGCTCGAGCCGAAACTGCAGGACGGCCAGCATGCGGCTGCCCTTGGGCAGGGCGACGCCCGAGAAGCCGATGTTGCGGTCGGGCTTCACGTAGTGGGCGCGCACGGTGAGCGTCGGCGCGAGCGACGCGGCTGCTGCGGTCGGGCGGAACGGCGCCGCGGACGCCAGAAGACCGAGGCTGACGAGTCCGATCACGGCGGCCGACAGCCGCCGTGAGCCGATGCGACGAACAGCGGGCATCGGGCCCCACTCCCCTCGGAGCGATCGACCTCGCCGCCGGCGCGCGCACGAGGGGCGGCGGGCGGCGTTACAGGTCGAGCATGTGCCTCGGCGCGCTCGCGGTCAACGGCGGTCGGGCCGCCCGCCCGTTATGCGCCGCCCCCCTGCGCGACGCCGGGCACCGCCACGAGCGCGCCGGCGCGCGCGGCCGCGCCGTAGCCCGCGAGCGCGCACGAGAACAGGGCCGCGCCGGAGGGGGCGAGGACCGACCCCGCGGGCGCGATCGCCATGGCGGCGCCGGCGGCCAGCGTGCCCAGAAGGCCCGCGCCGCCCGTCGCGGTGCGCTGCAGGCCGAACACCGACCCCCGGGCGGGCGCGTCGACGGCTCGCCCGATGCGGCTGTCGAGGGCCACGTGCACGAGCGGCCCGACCACGCCGGCGAGGGCCATGCAGGCGAGGGCGGGCGCGATGACCGGGCTCATGGCGATGCCGGCGAAGGCCGCGCCCTCGACCAGCCAGGCGACGAAGAAGGCCCTAGCGAGCCGGCCCGGCCCAAGGCGCGCGGCCAGGGCGGTGCCTCCAAGGCTGCCGACGGCGCGGGCCGCGAGCAGCGCGCCGTAGCCTGCGGGCCCGGCGTGCCAGCGCGTGGCCGCGAGGAGCGGCAGGGCCACGGACACCGCCGGCCACAGGACGTTGTTCGCCGTACGGGTGGCGAGCGCCGTGCGCAGAAACGCGTCGCCCGTGACGTATGGCATGGCGCGTCGGAGGCCCGCGAGCGCGCCGGACGCGGGCGCCGGCGGCGGGCTGCCCTCCGCGTCCCAGGACCGGCCGGGGACGCTGCGCCGCTGCCAGGCGGCGACGGCGGGCGCCGCGCCGCCCATCACGGCGGCCGCCGCCAGGAGGGCGACCGCGAGGCCAGCGCCCGACAGCGCCCAGCCGGCCAGGAGCGGCCCGGCGAGCCAGCCGAGGCCGGACGCGAACTCCATGGCCGAGTTCGCGGTCGTCAGGCTGCGAGCGCGCACCGCGCGCGCGAGGTCGGCCTGCAGGAGCGGGATCTGGGTGGCGACCAGCGTGCCCTCGACGAGCGCGGCGGCGACGAGCGCGATGGTCGCGGCGACCGGGGCCAGGCGGGCGGCCGCAACGGCTGCGCCGAAGAGAACCAGGGCGGCGGCGATGGCCAGGTGCGCCAGGGGCCGGCGCCCGGCGACGCGCGCCGGCCCCAGGAGCCCGACGCCGATCACGGGCGCGTTCAGCGCCACGAGGCCGAGGGAAACCACGACGGCGCTGCGGGTATCCCGCACAAGCGCCCACAGGAGGGCCGTCTGCCAGCCCTGCTGCGCCAGGTAGGTGAAAAGCTGGGCCAGCCAGAACGGGCGGAGCGCCCCGTGGCGCAGCGCCGCCGTGAGGCGCGGCGCAAGGCCGATCGCCAGCGCGGCCACCTCCCCATGGCTGCCGTTCGCCCGCGCGCGCGACGATCCTGCCCTGGGCGCGGACGCCCTTGCCCCGGCGGGCGGCGTGGGCTAGTATAGCGGGGCGATCTTTGCGCCCGTAGCTCAGCGGATAGAGCACCGGCCTCCGGAGCCGGGAGCGGGGGTTCGAGTCCCTCCGGGCGCGCCATCTTGGCGATCTTGCCGCGGGC
>JAKASY010000031.1 GCA_021817625.1 Bacillota bacterium
CCCTGTTCGTGCTCGCGGGCGGCGGCGAGCCGCCGCTCGTGCTGATGGCGGCGGCGGGCGCGGTCCTCGGGGCATGGGGGCGTCGCCACGGCAGCGCGTGGGGGGCGCTGGGCGCCGCCGCCGGCGGCCTGGTGTTCGCGCGCACCCTTGGGCCGACGGTCCAGGATCTGGTTGGTGGGCTGTCCGCCTACCTCATAGCAACCATGCTGGCCTGGGCCTCGCCCGCGGCCCTGTGGGAGGTGGCGGCCTCCTACGTCGGCCTCGCCCCGGTGCGCCCGGATCGCGCCCTTCGCCGGCGGCTGCGGCAGATCTCCCGTGTGATGGACATGCTCTCATCGGCGATGGTCGAGCCGGCCGCGGCACAGGCGGCGCCGGACGGCGAGCGCCCGCTCGTGAGCCGCGCCGAGCGCCTGGTGCAGGGCGTGACCCGGCGGGCGTGCGTGGGCTGCGGCCAGTACGGCCAGTGCTGGCACCACGACGTGCACAACACGTATCTGCGCCTTCAGGCGGCGCTGACACGCCTCGACGAGCGGGAGGCCGAGGCGGAGGTGGAAGAGGGCCTGCGCACATGGTGCCTCAGGCCGCGGCCCGTGGCGATCGCGCTCGGCTATGTGCACGACCTGCACGACATGGAGGCGCGCCTCGTGCGGCGCTGGCGGGCGACGCGCAGCGCCCTGAGCGAGCCTTTGCGCGGCGTGTCCGAGGCCCTCGGCCACGTGGACGAGTCGCCACCGGAGAGCGCCAGCGACCACCTGGCGTTCGCCTGGGGCCTGGCCATGCGGCCGCGCGGCGGGCACGACGGCGGGCACATGAACGGCGACGCCTGCATGGTCCGCACGCTTCCCGGCGCGCGCCTGCTCATCGCCCTGAGCGATGGCATGGGAGCGGGCAGCGCCGCGGCCGTCGAGAGCGAGCCCACGGTGCGCCTGGCCGACCGCCTGCTCGAGAGCGGGTTCGGCGTGCGCACGGCGGCGCAGACGGTGAACTCGCTGATGGTGCTCGAGGGGAGCGAGGACACCTTCGCCACGCTCGACCTCACGGTCGTCCAGCTCGACACGGGCGAGGCGGAGTTCGTGAAGATCGGGGCGCCGCCCGCCTTGCTCGTGCGGCGCGGGCGCCTCGAGCGCGTCGAGGTGCACGCGCCGCCGGCCGGCATCCTGCGCGAGGTGCGCGTCGACGTGCGCCGTCGTCGGCTCACGAGCGGCGACTGGCTGGTGGCGATGACCGACGGGGCGTTCGACCCGCTCTCGCGCGACAGCGAGTGGCTCGAGGGCTTCCTGCGTGCCCTCGAGCGGGCGCGGGGGCCGCAGTGGGTGGCGGACCAGCTCCTCCAGAAGGCCTGCGAGATGGGCGGCGAGGGCATGGACGACGCCACCGTGGCCGTGGTGCGTCTCGGCCCGGGACGGGGTGCAGACCGCTAGCCGGTGTATGATGGGGCCAATTCGGGCGGCCGGGGGGAGTCGGCGCCGTCGTGCGCACGGGGACGGACACCGAGGGGCTGCGCTCGCGCGTCGCGCAGCGCCTGGGCGCGCTCGGGGTCTGTCCGGGCGAGGCCGTGGTGGTCGCCGTGTCGGGCGGCGGCGACTCGGTCGCCCTCCTGTGCCTTCTTCGTGATCTGCGCCCCGTGCTGGGCCTCGACCTCACGGCGGCCTGCCTCGACCACGGCCTGCGAGGCGCGCGCGGCGAGGCCGACGTCTCCTTCGTCCGCGGCCTGTGCCGCCAGCTCGACGTGGCGCTCGTCGAGGGCAGGGTGTCGGTGGCGGAGGAGGCCCGGCGCGACGGGCTGTCGCTCGAGATGGCGGCGCGCCGCGCGCGCCGGCGGTTTCTCGAGGCGGTGCGGCAGGCGGTGGGCGCACGCCTCGTCCTCCTCGCCCATCAGGCGGACGACCAGGCCGAGACGCTCCTCCTGCGCCTCGGTCGGGGCAGCGGCCTCCTGGGCGCGGGCGCGATGGCGGCGGTCACGCCGGACGGCATCGCGCGCCCCCTGCTGGGCGAGCGGCGCGAGGAGCTGCGCGCGTACCTCGAGGCGATCGGCCAGCCCTGGCGCGAGGACGAGACGAACGCCGAGCCGGCGGCGGAGCGCAACCGCCTGCGCCTGTCCGTGCTGCCGGCGTGGGAGGCCGTACAGCCCGGCGTCACGGAGCGGCTCGCGCGCTCCGCCGGGCAGCTGCGCGAGGACGGCGAGCTCCTGGCGGCGGCCGTGGAGTCGCTCCTGCCCCGGCCCGTGCGGGCCAACGGCGGCCCCTGGCGTGCGATCCCCTGGACCCTCTGGCGGGCGGCGGGCGCCGCCCTGCGCCGCCAGCTCCTGCGCCAGGCGGCGGCGAGCCTCGCCGGCGTCTATCCGCCGGCCGCATGGACGGAGGCCTGGTCGCGCTGGCCGGAGGCGCGCGGGGCCCTGCCCGACCTGCCCTGGCTGCGCATGGCCCGGACAGCGCGGGCGGCCGTCGCCTACCGGCCGGCGGTCGCGTGGGCGCTCGCCCTGCCGTCGGCGGCCGCGTGGCGGCTTGAGCTGCCGGACGGGGCTGTGCTGGAGGGCCTGCCCGCGGACCACGCGGGGGAGGGGGCGCTCCGCCTCGGCGCTGGGGCGGCGGTGCGCCACCCACTGCCCGGCGAGTGCGTGCCCGAGGGCGGCGGCCAGCGACCGGTGCGCGACGTCCTGCGCGCCCGCGGCGTGCCCGCGCCCTGCCGCGCCGCGGCCTGGATGGTGGTCGGCGAGGCGGCGTCCTGGCTCCCGGACGGGGAGCTCGCGCGGCGGTCGGCGCTCCTCGCGGACGGCAGCGCCGTCGACCTCGTGTGGCGGGCCCCGCCGCTTTGGGGGCAGCCCGGAGGGTGGCCCGCATGCCGCTCCTAGAGCGCCCGCGCAGCGCCCTGAAAGACCGCGCGAGAGCGGCCGTACCGCGGTTGTTGGCCACTAGGCGGTATGCTACTATCAGGAGGCTCTTCCGGGGGCCGGGGAAGGGAGGCACGAAGTGAACCGCGGCTTCTTTCGCACGTTCGCACCACTTTTGGTCATCCTGCTTCTCGCCCTGCTTCTCGTGAACTGGATGAACGCGCCCCGCTCCGCCCCGCCCCCGATCCAGTTGAGCAAGTTTGTCCAGCTGATCGACCATGGCCAGATGAAGTCGGTGGTCATCGACACCACGTCGGACGTGGTGACCGGCACGACGACCTCCGGCCAGACCGTCACGGCCAACGCCCAAGCCGCGGGCGCGCAGCTCGTGCAGCATGAGGCGTACATCCACAACGTGGAGTTCGGCTACCCGCAGCCCACGGGCAACGGCTGGCTCCTGACGCTCGCCGGCGACATCCTGCCCGTCCTCCTGTTTGCCGGGCTGCTCCTCCTCTTCCTGCAGCAGACCCAGGGCGGCGGCAACCGGGTCATGCAATTCGGCCGAAGTCGCGCCCGCCTGCACTCGGGCGAGCGCGGGCGCATGACGTTTGAGGACGTGGCCGGCGTCGACGAGGCGAAGGAGGAGCTCGGCGAGGTCGTCGACTTCCTCCGACATCCGGGCCGCTATGTCCAGGTCGGCGCGCGGATACCCAAGGGCGTCCTCCTGTTCGGCGAGCCGGGCACGGGCAAGACCCTCCTGGCGCGCGCGGTGGCCGGCGAGGCCGGAGTGCCGTTCTTCAGCATCTCCGGCTCCGACTTCGTCGAGATGTTCGTGGGCGTCGGCGCGAGCCGCGTGCGCGACCTGTTCGAGCAGGCCAAGCGCAGCGCGCCCTGCATCGTGTTCATCGACGAGATCGACGCGGTCGGCCGCATGCGAGGCGCCGGCTACGGCGGCGGCCACGACGAGCGCGAGCAGACGCTCAACCAGCTGCTCGTCGAGATGGACGGCTTCGGCGTGAACGAGGGCATCATCGTGATGGCGGCCACCAACCGCCCCGACGTCCTCGACCCGGCGCTCCTGCGTCCCGGCCGCTTCGACCGTCAGATCTTCATCACCCGGCCCGACCTGCGCGGGCGCAGCGCCATCCTGCGCGTGCACGCCCGCAACAAGCCGATCGCCGAGGACGTGAGCCTCGACGAGATGGCGCGCCGGACGCCCGGGTTCACCGGCGCGGATCTCGCCAACATGCTCAACGAGGCCGCGCTGCTCACCGCGCGCAGGCGCAAGAAGCGGATCGGCGGGTCCGAGGTGGACGAGGCGATCGAGCGCGTCATCCTCGGGCCGGCGAAGAAGAGCCGCGTGATGACGGAGAAGGAGAAGCGCGTCGTCGCCTACCACGAGGCCGGCCACGCCATGGTGGCGCACCTGCTGCCGAACTGCGACCCGGTCGTCAAGGTGTCGATCATCTCGCGCGGCGGCGCGGGCGGCTACACGATCACGCTGCCCGAGGAGGACCGAAACCTCATCTCGCGCGACCAGATCGTCGACCAGGTGACGCAGGCGCTGGGCGGCCGGGCGGCGGAGGAGATCGTGTTCGGGGAGATCACGAGCGGCGCCTCCGACGACATTGACAAGGCGACGAAGATGGTGCGCCGGATGATCACCGAGTTCGGCATGTCGGAGGGGCTGGGACCGCTCGCCTACGGCACGAAGGAGGACCAGGTGTTCCTCGGCCGCGACATCCTGCGCGAGCGGAACTACAGCGAGGAGGTCGCGGCGGCGATCGACCGCGAGGTGCGGCGCGTGATCGGCGAGGCGCACGACCGCGCCAAGCGACTGCTCGACCAGAACCGGGAGCGCCTTACCCAGGTGGCGGACCGCCTGATCGAGGAGGAGACGATCGACGCCGGGGAGTTCGAGGCGATTGCCAACGGTGCGGTTGGCGTCGCCACCGGCTAGCGCGCGAGAGCGCCTGCCCGAGCCTGGGCACGCTAACGGTCGGCCCATGGGGAGGTTGTCTGGCTGGAGCGCACGGATCACGTCCTACCCGGAGGCCTCAACCTCCGGGTGTTTCGTACGGACAAGTTCAAGGTTGACGCCTTTCGCCTGTTCCTCCACCTGCCGCTCGCGCCCGGCGCCGGCCGGACCGCGCTCGTGCCGTTCGTCCTCAGGCGCGGCACGCGCCGCCACCCGGCTTCGGGCGACCTCGCCGCTGCCCTCGAGTCGCTCTACGGCGCGGACCTGCACAGCGACGTCCTGAAGCTGGGCGAGCGCCAGCTCCTGGCCTTCAGCCTGGAGGCGCCGCACCCCGCCTACGTCGGAAGCGGGCCGTCCCTCACGCGCGACGCGCTCGAGATCCTACGCGACGTCGTGTTCGAGCCGGCCCGCGACGGCGCCGGCGCCCTGCGGGCGGACTACGTGACGCAGGAGAAGGAGAACCTGCGCCACGCCATCGAGGGCATTGTGAACGAGAAGGGCCAGTACGCCATGTACCGCCTTGTGCAGGAGATGTTCGCGGGTACGCCGTTTGCCACGCCGCGCTACGGCAAGATCGAGGATTTCGCCGACCTCGACCCGGCGGAGGTGACGCGCACCTACGAGGAGTGCCTGGCCTCCGCTCAGATCGACCTGTACGCGGTCGGAGACTTCGATCCCGACGTGCTCGCGGCGGAGGTCGAGGCGGTGTTCGGGCCGTATGTCACGAGGCGCTCGCCGGTGCGGCTTCCAGCGCCGGTGCCGCCCGCCGGGCGGGAGGCGCGCCACCGCACGGTGGTCGACCGTATGCCCGTGAACCAGGGCAAGCTTGCCATCGGCCTCTGGACGCAGGTCGCGTTTGGCGACCCGCGCTTTCCGGCCCTCACGGTGGCGAACGGCATCCTGGGCGGCTTTGCCCACTCCAAGCTCCACCAGAACGTGCGCGAGCGGGCGAGCCTGGCCTACTACGCGTACTCCCGCCTTGAGGGCACCCAGGGCGCCGCGTTCATCACCGCCGGCATCGAGTTCGAGGCCTTCAACCGGGCGCTTGAGATCATCGAGGCGCAGGTCGAGGCGGTGCGCGCGGGCGAGGTGACGGACGAGGAGTTCGACCGCACGGTGCGCACCCTGCGCCACCACATCCGCCTTACGGAGGACTCGCCGGGGGCGATGATCCTCAGCCACCTGGAGCGCGGCATGTACGGCATGGCGGCGGACGCAGCCTCCCGAATGCGCGACCTCGAGGCGGTGACCGCCGAGGCGGCGATCGCGGCCGCGCGGGGCCTGGGCACGGATACGGTCTACTTTCTCACGCGGCAGGAAAGCCCGGTCCCGAGCCGAGCATAGGGGGTACGCCATGTCCGGCGGCGACATTCGGGTCGAGCGAGACCCGGTCCTGAACGAGGCGCTCTTCATGAGGCGCCTATCCTCGGGCGTGCGCGCCTACGTCTTGCCCAAGCGCGGCTTCGCCAAGTCGTTCGCCACGTTCTCGGCCCGCTACGGCTCGATCGACAGCGTGTTCCTGCCGCCTGACGCGCAGGCGCCGGTCGAGGTGCCCGACGGCATCGCCCACTTCCTCGAGCACCAGCTGTTCGAGGAGAAGGACGGCAACGCCGCCGACCGCTTCGCCGCGATCGGCGCGGACGACAACGCGTTCACGACGTTCGGCCAGACGACCTACCTCTTCTCGGCCACGGAGAGGTTCGAGGAGGGCGTGGACATCCTGACCCGCTTCGTCCAGAACCCCTACTTCACCGATCGGGGCGTCGAGAAGGAGAAGGGGATCATCGAGCAGGAGATCCGCATGCGCCTGGACGACCCGGGCACGCGCGCCTTCCACAACCTCACGCAGGCGCTGTTCGCCGCCCACCCCGTGCGCCTGCCGGTGGAGGGCAGCGTGGAGTCGATCCGCGCCATCACGCGCGAGCTCCTGGAGACGTGCTACGCGACCTTCTACCACCCGGAGAACATGGTGTTCTTCGCGGTCGGCGACCTCGAGCCGGAGGACCTGTTCGAGCACCTCGATCGCCGCCTGGAGGCCAGGCCGGGGAGCCCCCCGCGCGAGCGCATCTACCCGGCGGAGCCGCGGCTGCCGGCGAGCACCTACGTGGAGGAGAGGGCCGTGGTGGCCCGCCCGGTGCTGGTGCTCGGGATCAAGGAGGGGAGCCCTGGCGCCGAGCGCTACCTCGAGCGCGATGTGGAGACCGGACTCCTCCTCGAGCTCCTGTACGGCCGGAGCTCGCCTTGGCACGAGAGGACGTACGCCGAGGGCCTGATCGACGACCACTTCGCCATGTACTACTTCGGCGGGCCGGACTTCGCGGCCACGGTGGTCGGCGGCGAGACCTCGGACCCCGTCGCCCTGCACCGGAGCGTCGAGGAGCGCTTCGCGGAGCTTGGGCGCGAGGGCATCGACCCGGCCGCGTTCGAGCGCCTCAGGCGCAAGGCGATGGGGGAGTTCGTCGCCCTGTTCGACGCGCCCGAGGCGATCGCCCACAGCTTCGTCGACGGCATCTTCAAGGGCGTCTCCATCTTCGACCTGCGCACCCGCCTCGAGGCGGTGACGCGCGACGACCTCGAGCGGCGCCTGCGCGAGCACTTCGTTCCGGAGATGGTCGCGGCGAGCGTCATCCTGCCGCAGGGGGCGTAGGCAGCCGCACGACGGCGCGGCGGTCGGCGTCCACGGCAGGGGGAGGAGGGCGCGACCCGGTCGGCCCTAGGCGCTGAACCCCTTGTGATCCAGCAGGTCCGCCGACACCGGCGCGAGGCCCAGCTCCCGCGCCCACACGGAGAGCTGGCCCACGTGGTGGATCTCGTGGGCGAGCGCGTGTCGGAGCACGTCGGACGCCGGGTAGCGCTGGCCCTCGTCCCAGGGCATGGCCACCAGGCGCTCCGGCCGCTCCAGGGCGGCGTCGAGCAGCGTGACGACCGCCGGGTGAAAGCGGTGGTCGAGCGCGCGCACCGCCTCGAGCGTGGCGTAGCGCTCGAACGGCTCGTCGAAGTCGGGCAGGCCGCTCAGGAAGCGCAGCCATGACCATTCGACGTCGACGACATGGAACAGTGTCTTCAGGATGCTGCCCTGGCCGCCCGCCCGCGCCCGCAGGAGGTCGGCCTCGCCCATGCCGCCGGACCAGTCGAGCCACTCGCGCCGCACCGCCCAGTTGTACGCGAACAGTCGCCTCACCGCATGGCCCCCCACCTGCGCAGACGTACCATGGTGCATCTGGTTCGTGGATCAGCGGATCACGCGCACGTAGGGCGGCGGCTGAGCTCCTAGGTCGCGCGCCAGAGCCTGATCGAGGGTGAGGAAGAGCCGCTGATCGCCAGGCGCTCCCGCAGTCTCCGTACAGGCCAGGAGGCAGGCGTCGTAGGCGGTAGGCAGCTCGAACGCGCTGGCAATGGCCCAGGTCCGCTCGCGTAGCGCCGGCCCGTCGTGCCACTGCACCGGGAAGAGGGCGAAGAGGCCGAAGGCCTCGCCGGCTTCATCGCCGCTGAGGTGGCCTCGCCGTACCTTTTGCCGCAGTACGCTCTGGATCTCGACCCACTGCCAGGCGGGCGCAACCAGCACGCTGCCCGGTGACGTGAGGTAGGGCTCCGCCGCAGCCTGCACGGCCTCCGAGCTCTCCTCGGGCGTCACGAGAGCGATCCACACGCTCGTGTCGAGGCAGACGACGTTAGCCATCCGTCCGGCCGCTACCCTCGCGCAGGCGTCGCACGAGCTGCGTCGAGCTCTCGGCCCGTCCCCGACGCTGCGCGGTCCGGGACCGGAACGCCGCGGCAGCGATCACCGCCCCCATGACCTGGCGGCGACCAACCTCGCGCTCGATCGCCTCGATGACCAAGGCGTTGAACGACTCCCCGTCAACGAGCGCGGTCCGTGCCCGGGTCATGGTCTCGGGCGGGACCCGAATCGTCACGGCCACGCGGTCGAGCTCGGCCTTCACAGATGCACCTTCTTCAGTGTCATACAGTGACACCATGATACGGTGTCCCAATGCGGTGCGTCAACGTGCCACCGGCTCCCTGCGACAGGATGGCAGTCTGCGCGGCGCACGGCTGCGGCGACCGCGACCCGACCCCCTGGACGCGGCGCGCCTCCTTGGCACGATGCGCTGTCGCGCGGCCATCTCGCCCCACGGCCACGGGGCTAACCAATGTAACGACATAGAGACGGTTGACACGTTACACAGCGCATCGCTAGACTGGCGATGGTAACCAGCGAAGGATAACACGGGTAGTACATGTGGTGAGGTGTGCGCATGGCGGAGGAGCGCCTGGCGACCCTGGTCCGACTCTTGGACAGCACCTGGAGCGAGGAGGGCTGGCACCCGCCGATGCTCGCCGCGGTGGAGGGACTCTCCGCCGCCCAGGCGGCGTGGCGCGCGGCCCCCGGTGCGCTCACGGCATGGCAGTTCGTGAGCCATGTGGCGTTCTGGAAGGAGTCGGCGGCGCGCCGCCTTACGGGCCAGCCGCGGCTTCCGGGGGAGGACGACAACGACGCGACGTTCGGCGCGCCCGGCGACGGCGCGGACGAGGCCGACTGGCGGGCGGCAGTCGCACGCCTCAAGTCGGCGCACGCCACCTTGCGCGAGCGCGCGGCAGGACTCACCGACACGGACCTTGCCGACCCCGAGCGGGAGGCGCTCGTGCTCGGGGTCGCGACCCACGACGCTTATCATGGCGCGGAGATCGTGCAGCTGCGAAAGCTCCAGGGGGCCTGGCCGGTCAGCCGGTAGTGACCGCGCGGCGGGCGTAGCCGGAACGCGGCAAGGAGGTGTCGACGCGACGGCGGTTCCAGGCTTTCCCATCCCCGCGACGCTCCGGGAGAGGGCCGTCCGCCTCTGGGTCGGCGCGACCTCCGGCGACGTCGCCGTATTCCGCGCCCACGCGCACGGCAACGAGATATGGCTCGAGCTGACGGAGGACGACGGCGAGCAGGTGCGCTGGCGCTTCGTCGACATCACGAGCGAGCGCTTTCGCTGGCTCGGCGAGGCATCACGGGATGGGGGGCGGAGG
>JAKASY010000032.1 GCA_021817625.1 Bacillota bacterium
TAGCTGAACCTGTAGCGGATGTCGTGCACCCTCGGGGCGACGTGGTTCGCCCCCGGCGAGGCGGGTGCGGAGAGGCGGAGGCTCGTTCCTCAAAGCTGCATCTGCGTGACCCAGACTACGTACCGAGGACGGCTGGCCGACGCCGTTCGCTTGGAGTAAACCCAAGCTACAAGGGGTCTGGGGCTCCCGATCGAGAGTGAGCGGTTGTCCCACTCTGTCCAGCTAAATGACAACTGTTCCATACCACGTAACCGATCTCCCGCCGCACCGCCGGCGCCTCCCGCACCACGTCGTGACCAGCCACAAGGCCGCGGCCGCCGTCCGGCCGGGTGAGGGTGGCGAGCATGCGCACGGTCGTGGACTTGCCCGCGCCGTTCGGACCGAGCAGGGCGAAAATCTCTCCCGTCCCGACGCGGAAGGAGACGCCGTCCACAGCCAGGACACGCCCCGGGTAGCGCTTGCGCAGGTCGACCGCCTCGATCGCCGCCGACCCGCCCGCCGGGGCGCTGGCGGTGACCGGACTGGCAGATGCCGCCAAGAGCGCGCTCCCTCCATCCGCGGCCGCTCGGGCGATGGCCGAGCCAGCCGTGCCGTGCTGTCGTACCGCCCATTAGGATCCGCTACGAAACAAGCGTCGTCCATGGTGCGGGTGAGCGCGGGGTGGGGTGGTCGGTCCTGACCCGCTGGGGTCGACTGGAAACTGACCCACCCCATGGACCGGAGGGGCTGGGGGCGGTGGCGGTCGGCGGGCCAAGGTGCCGGCGCTGGCCCGTGCCGAGTCGCCGCAGCAGCATGGTGGCGGGGCTTGCGCCCCCACGTCGTCGGCTGCACGATCAGGTGGTAGTCACGCCCTTTGCCGCCTTGGGCCCGTACGGCGACACGCCGGATGGGGAAGTCGGCCGGAGGTGGCATTTGCCCAACCGCAAGTTGCACGGCGGCGAAGCCGCCGTGGACGCACGCATGGTCCGCCGCCTGCTGGCGTCCCAAATGCCACAGCTCGCCGGTTTGCGCATTCGCGCCGTGCGGCCGACGGGCACGGTGAACGCCATCTTCGGCATGGTCCGGAGTGAGCGAATCCGGCCCTCGACGTTATCCCGGCATGGGCCGTGTTCGGCGCTTGCGGCCGAGACATCTTCCGCGCGCACCTCGAAGTCGACGACGCCAGATGGGCCAGGGCGCGCGGCTTCGCGCTCCACCAGGCCCTGATGATCATCCCGTACCACCGCATGACGAATCCTGGGTTCGCGACCGTGGCCAGGCGTACCGTGCGCGCCGTTCTCGGCGACCTCGGCCTCGATCGCGACCGAAGGGACCCGTGATGCCACCGGCCGCGGGCCGTCCCCGTCTCCCAGTCGGGGCGGCGTTCGCGACGGCGGGCACACGCGCGGGAGGGAGCCAGAGATGGACGCTTCCCTGACAGCGGCACTCGAGCGCATCCATCGGGCGGCTGCGGCGCCCGGCGACGAAGACGGCGCGCCCTCCCTGCCTTGGGCCGATCCCGCCTTCTCCGCGCGCTTCGCCGAGCGCGTGGACTATGAAGCGCTCTTCGGCCATCCCGCACCCGCCCAGCAGGTGGACGCGCTTGAGCGCCAGCTCGCCCTCGCGCCGGGCGCTACCGTCCTCGACCTGTGCTCCGGCCCGGGGGCGCATGCCATCGAGCTGGCGCGGCGCGGCCACCACGTGCTCGCCGTGGACGTGGGGCCGGGCGCGACCGCCCTCGGGCGGCGGCGTGCGCAGGCGGCCGGGGTAACGGTCGACTTTCATACCGGCGACGTCCTTGACCGCGCGTGCCTCAGCGCAGCCGTCGCCGCCGCGAGTGACGGCGGCGCGGACGCAGCCTTCGTGATCCGTGGCCAGATCGACAACTTCGCGCCGCGCGACCTTGAGCGCCTGGCCGACAACCTGGCCGCATGGCTCCGGCCCGGCGGCACGGTGGCGCTGGAGTTCACGCCCCCCGGCATGGCGCCGAAGGCGACGGCCCGCAGCTGGTATGTGTCCGAGGCGCGCACCTCGATCTGGGCTGACCACACCTGCCTCGTGCTCACCGACAGGCGCTGGGACGGCGGGCAGGCTGCCGCCATTGCGCGCTTCTTCGTGCTCCACCCTGACGGCCGGCTCGACCGCTACCGCTCCACGACCTACACGCACGCACGCCGGGCGGTCGCTTCGCTCCTGCGGGCCAAGGGCTTCACGCGCGTGCGCTTCGAGCCAGGCGACGCTCGCTGGACCCGTCTGCTCGCCACGCGGGCGGGCTGAGCCGCCTCAGCGCTTGCCGCCGGCACCCTCGTTGCCGCGCGGGGCGCCATGCTAGCATGGGCCCATGGACAAGCAGGCACTGGACCACGCCGTCCGCTTTATCCGTCCCTGGCTTGCGCTTCGATATGACAGGGAGGAGATTCCCGGCTTCGTGGCCGCCATCGCGCACGATGGCGAGGTGGTCATGAACGAGGCGTACGGCTACGCCGACCTGGAGCGAAAGGTTCCACTCTCGCCCGGCCACGTGTTCCGGATCGCCTCGCACTCCAAGACCTTCACCGCGACCGCGGTCATGCAGCTGGCCGAGGCGGGGAGGCTCCGCCTTGACGACCGGGCAGCCGAGTACCTGCCCTGGCTCTCAGGCCACACGGACGCCCGCTGGTCCAGGGTGACGGTCCGCCAGCTTCTCGCCCACATCGGCGGCGTCATCCGCGACGGCACAAACGCCGACTACTGGCAGCTGGAGCGACCCTTCCCCGACGCCGACCGCTTGCGCCAGGAGGTCCTGGCGCAAGGCCTCGTCGTGGACGAGAACGTGAAGATGAAGTACTCGAACTACGGCTACAGCCTTCT
The DNA here is from genome assembly GCA_021817625.1 of Bacillota bacterium. The sequence goes on from JAKASY010000032.1 coordinate 2,830, forward strand.
CGGCCTGGTCGTGGAGGCCGTAGCGGGCCTGCCCTACAACGACTTCGTGACAGAGCGCATCGTGAAGCCGCTGGGCCTCGCCCACACCTACCCCGAGTACGCCCCGGCGCTCGAGCCACTGCTCGCGACCGGATACACGCGCAAGGAGCTCGGCCGGCGACTGCCCATCGGCCACATCGACACGCACGCCATGTCGCCGGCCACGGGCTTCATGTCCACGGCCGAGGACCTTTGCGCCTACTTCACGGCACACATGGTGGGCTCGGGCAGGCTCCTGTCCGACGAGTCGAAGCGCGAGATGCAGCGCGTGCACTGGCACGCCAAGGTCCTCGGCGAGTCCGGGCACGAGGACTACGGGCTGGGCATGATCCTGGAGGAGATCGGCAAGCGCCACGTGTTCGGCCACAGCGGCGGCTTCCCGGGCTTCATCACCCAGAGCAAGGCGGACCCCAAGGACCGCCTGGTGGTCGTCGCCCTCACGAACGCCATCGACGGCCCGGCCGCGAGCATCGTCCAGGGCATCTACAAGACCCTGTCCTGGTTCCAGGAGAACGCCTCTGACGCGCCGGCGGCGCACGACCTCCGCCACCTCGAGGGCCAGTACACCGCCCTGTGGGGCACGACCAGCATCGTGACGAGCGGCGACAAGATCGTGGCCGCCCATCCCGACGGCTGGAGCCCCTTCGACGCCGTGGAGAGCCTGGCCTACGTGGACGACACGACGCTCCGCGTGACCGACACGAGCAGCTTCGCCTCGGAGGACGAGCTCGTTCGCTTCTCGCTGCGCGATGGGCACGTCGAGAGCGTCGACTACACGGGCACGACGATGTGGCCCCGCGAGGCGTGGCTGGCGCGGACCCGCGACCGCCTCAGGGTCGGCGGCTGAGACAGCCTCGCGTCACCGCGCGCTCAGGCGTGGCGATCGATGGACGGCCGCTCGATCAGCGCACGGACGGCCGGTAGGAGCGGCAGGACGCTATCGGCGCAGCCATCGTGGTGGCTGCAGCGCACGAGCAGGATCCTCCCCTGGCTTGTGATATAGCGGTGCCAGCCCGGAGGCGCCTTGCCCGGCGCGGCCGCGGGGTCTCCACGGGCCTGGCCCCTCGTGGCTCCAGTCACCGCTCTCGTCGCGATCGGTCACGCGCGGTCACCCCCAGCGTGGCTGTCGCTCGGGCGGTGCCGGCGCTCCCCCGCGCCGAGCCTAGGCCCATGCCTCGAGCGGCGCAAGGGTCGCAGTGCCCCGGCCGAAGGCGCCGCCCGGGAGCGGACGCAGGACCGCCGGGCCGCGGCCAGAGCGGCCCGGCCCTTAGGCGAGACGGCCCTCGACAGGTGCGACGAGCGACCGGTCCACGTCGGCGGCGCGTCGGCGGCCGCACAGCGCGAGCGTCACGTCGACGTCGGCCGCGAGGTTCGTGACGACCCGCCGCACGCCGGCCTCGCCCGCGACCGCGAGCCCGTATTGGTACAGGCGACCGATGAGCACAGCCCTCGCCCCGAGGGCCAGGGCCTTCACCACGTCCGCTCCCCGGCGCACGCCACCGTCCATGAGCAGTGGCACGCGGCCCCCTGCGGCGTCAACGACCGCCGGGAGCGCGTCGAGCGACGCAATCGCCCCGTCCACCTGACGGCCGCCGTGGTTGGACACGATCAGTCCGTCCGCGCCGTGGTCGACCGCGGCGCGCGCGTCGCCCGGGTGGGTGATGCCCTTGATCCACAGGGGCCCGCGCCAGCGGCGGCGCACGGCATCGATGTCCTGCCAGCCCAGGCCCGGGTTCGGGAAGACCGCCAGGAAGGCGCGGATCGCCGCCTCCGGGTCGTCTTCCGGCGGCGCGGCCAGGAGCGAACGGAAGACCGGGTCCGAGAAGTAGTTGCCCAGGCCCTTGCCCTCGAGGAACGGCAGGTAGGCGTGGACGAGGTCACGCTCCCGCCAGCCCAGGATCGGCGTGTCCACCGTCACCACGAGCGCCTCGTAGCCGCTCGCCTGGGCGCGTTCGACCATGCTCGCCGTGATCGCGGCATTGCGCCCCGGGTAGAGCTGGAACCAGCGCGGCGCGCTGCCCATCTCTGCGGCCACCCGCTCCATCGCCAGCGGCGAGACGGTGCTCACGACGAACGGGATGCCGCACGACGCGGCCGCGCGGGCGCTCGCCAGGTCCCCGTCGGCGCGGATGGCGTCCTGGCCGCCGACCGGTGCCAGGAGGAACGGAGCCGGCAGGCGCCGGCCGAGCAGCTCGACCGAGAGATCGCGCTCCGCCGCGCCCTGGAGGACGCGCGGCACGAGGCGCCAGCGCGCGAACGCCTCACGGTTGGCGCGCACGGTGTCCTCCCCGCCCGCGCCGCCCTCCAGGTACCCCCACGGTCCAGGCGCGGCGGCCTCGCGCGCTCGCTCGCGCCACTCCTCCGGCGACACCGGCCAGCGCCCGTCGGGCAGGGCGCCGCGAACATCGTCCGGCGCCAGGTTGCGGCTCAGGTAGATCCCGCTCTGCACTTGGGGGATGCTCTCTTCCCAGCCCACGCTCGTCCCCCTTCCGGCGCCGCAGGGCCCGGCACCGCGGCGCGGTTTCGGCGCGCCCCCTCTGCGCCTCCTGCGCGGTTCGGCGGGCACGAGCAACTTGCCTCGGGTGCTGCGTGCGGCAGGCGCGGCTCGATCGTGGTCGAAATCGGACCCCAGGCCTACCTCGAGAAGGTGAGCGGGATGATGCGTCGGCGCCGGTTGGCAGCCGTCCTCGCCCTTGCCCTGTGCCTCGGCTCCCTCGTCCCCGTCACGGCGGGCGTGGGCGCGGCCTCGCCCGCGCCCACCGTCCGCCTCTCCGTCCTGCGCGGCCACGGCGAGCTGGCGCTCGTCGTGGCCGGCCGCCTCTACCTCGCCGGCGGCTCTGCCAGCCGGGTCCTGGCCGTGGCCGGCCCGGGCGCCGCCTCCTACCCCCAGTGGTCGCACGACGGCCAGTGGCTCGCCTACACGCGCACCTTGTCCACGGGCGCCGGCTACACGCAGCTGTGGGTCGTGCGGGCCAACGGCACGGACAACCACCGCGTGCCGGTCGGCACGAGCGCGAGCCTGTTTGTCGGCGCCACCGCCCAGGGGCCCGTGTGGTCGCCCACAGCCGACCTCCTGGCCACCGCCGCCACGACGCTCCAGGGACGGCCGGCGGGCCTGTGGGTCGCGAGTCCCGACGCCCACCCCCTCACCGTGCGCTCCGCCGCGGGTCGGCGGGTTACATCAACCGCCCCGGTCGAGCTCGCGGCAAACGGCACGGGGCCGATCTGGTCGCCCGACGGGCGCACGCTCGCCTACACCGTCACGCTTCCGTCCGCAAACCCCGTGGCGCGCAGCGACGCCCTGTACACTCGGGCGCTCCTGGGCGCGCCCGAGCGCCACCTCGTGGCCAAGGGCGACGGCCTCATCGTCGCCTCGTGGTGGCCCGAGGGGCACGGCCTCCTGTACTGGGTCGACCCCCAGCATTCGGCCTCCCTGGCGGCCGACGGCCTCGACCTCGACACGATCGACCTCTCGTCCGGCCGGCGCGAGCCCTTGGCGGTCACCCTGGTCGACCGGCAGCTGATCAGCTGGGGGTCAAGCGATTTGGTTGCGATCGGCGCCGGCGCGGGTCGGGAGGCCTGGACAGGCAAGGTCGTGATGCGCTGCATGGCGCGCATCCCCGTGCAGGCGACCCAGGCCTGCATCACGATCACGCGCCCCGCCGGGCCGATCAGCTTCGCCCCCGCCTGGTCGCGGGCCGGGCTCGCGTTCATTGAGGCCAAGGATCTGGGCAGCAAGGGATGGGGCGCCTCGACATCCGCCGCCCAAGCCTGGCGGGCCACGAACAAGCTGTGGTTCATGCCGACCGGCAAGGCGCCCCGCGCCGTGGCCGGGGCCGGATCGGGCGTCATGGACCCGGTGTGGTCGGCCGACGCCAAGTACCTGATGGTGGTCCGCAGCACCACCGCCTACCTGGTGGATCCCGCACGCGGCACGTCCGTGCAGGTCGCCACCGGCATCCGACCGTACCTCTACCCCCTCGGCTACTACGGCCAGCTCGACGAGCCCGAGGTCCTGGCCTGGTACAGCGGCCAGGGCTAGCGACCCGCGCGGACGCGATCGGGCTGGCAAAAGGAGGGTGTCGCCGTGGACGTTGCCCGGTTCGACGCGCTCGCTCGGGAGGCGGGCTTGAGCGCCCTCGTCGCCGCGTCTCCCCACGCCTTCGCCTACTTCACGGGAGAGCGCCTCGAGACCCAGGTCGCCATTCCGGACCGGATGGCCTTCGCCACGCGCGCCCCGGGCGGCGCGCTGTGGGTGACGGTGTGCTCCGTGGAGGCCGGCCAGCTCGCTGGTGCGGCAGCGGACATCGCCGCGTACGAGGAGTTCGCCCAGCGCCCGCACGCCGTGCTTGCGGATCAGCTCGTGCGCGCGGGCGTGCGCGGCCGCGTGGGCTACGAGGCGGGCTACGTGCCCGCCCGGGTCGTCGCCGAGCTCACGCAGGCGCTCGCCGGCCAGGTGGAGCTGGTGGCGGCGGACGGCCTGTTCGAGCGCCTCTGGGCGGTCAAGTCCGAAGCCCAGATCGCCCACCTGGAGCGCGGTGCGCGGGCGACGATCGAGGCCATCGCCGCGAGCTTCACGCCGGGGCACGCAACGGAGATCGACGTGGCGGTCGACCTCGCGACGGGCATCCTGCGCGGCGGGGCGGAGGCGCTCGCGTTCATGATCCTGGCCGCCGGCGAGCGCGCGCTCGTCGGCCACCCGGTGCCTACGAGCGCACCCCTGCGGGCGGGTGACGTGATCCGCACGGACGTGGGCGGGCGCTTCGGCGCCTATCTGTCCGACCTCGCCCGCACCGGCGTGGTCGGACAGGCGCCCGCGAGCGTCGCCGAGCGATACGCCCGCCTGGCCGACGTGCACGACCAGGTGCTCGCGGCGGTCCGGCCCGGTGCCGTCGCCCGCGACCTCCTCCTCATGAGCGAGCGCCTGTTCGAGCGCTCCGGCCTGCCGTTTACGCGCCACCTGGTCGGGCACAACATCGGCATCCAGGTGCACGAGTGGCCGATCCTGAACGCCTTCGAGCATGCGCTGCTCGAGACCGGCATGGTCCTGTGCATCGAGCACGTGACAGGCGGCCCAGGCTTTCGCCTGCACATCGAGAACACGGGCGTCGTCACCGCCGGCGGCTTTCGCCTGTTCACACAGGGCTGCCGCTGGGACCGCCTGCTGCAGCTCTAGGCCCTCCCGTCGCTCGCCGCACCAAGCATGAGATGGCGCGCTGGCCGCGAACTCTTGCTCGCGCCGGGAGAGACCCAGGAGCGCGAGCCCGCGGACCGCGGTCGTCGCCACCGGCGGGCAGACGCGGGAGCGACCAAGGCCGCGGCCTCCGCGACGCCGGGGGTGAAGGCCGCTGGGAGGTGCTCCGTGGACGGCAGTGCGGGTGATGAGGCCGAAGAACTGATGCGGGAGCTTTGGCGGCGTATCGACCGCCGCGCGTTCGCCGACGCGGGCGCGCTCCTGGCCGAGGACGCACGGGTGGTCTGGCCCGCGTCGGCCGAGACGCTTACGCGCGAGCAGTGGGTGCGGGCCAACGCGGAGTATGGCGGCGACTGGGCCGCCTCCGTCGAGCGCGTGGTGGCGGCCGGCTCCCAGGTGGCGGGCGCCTTCCGCGTCTTCGCCCGGGACAACCCCGGGGAGGCGTTCTACGCCGTGTCGTTCGCCACCGTCGAGAGCGGGCGGATCCGCTCCCTCGTCGAGTACTGGAGCGACGTCGCGCCGTGCGCGCCTGCCGCCCAGGCCCGGGTCCGGGCCGGCCTGTCGAGCCGCGCCTAGTCTGGCGTGGCCTCGCGTGCCCGGCCGGCGTCGTCGGTTCGTGACCCGTTGTCCGCGGCCGCGCTTTGGGCCGGGCTTGGCCCCAGGAGGAGGAGTCGACCGTGATCGAGGCCATCCGCTTCCCGGGGGATGTCACGGCGGAGGCGCGCGGGCGCGTCGCGGTGCTGCCGGCTGGAAGCGTGGAGTACCACGGGCCCCACGGCTACCTGGGCGTCGACTCCCTGATCGCCGAGCGCGTCGCGCGCGCTGTGGCGGAGGCGCTCGACGCGATCCTGCTTCCGCGGGTCGACTACACCTGGTGCGCGGCGATGAACCGACCGTACCCTGGCACCGTCTCCGTGCCGCAGGCCGTGATGCAGGAATACTTCGCCGCCATCCTGGAGGGCGTGCTCGCGTGGCGGGTGCGCGGCGTCCTCTGCCTGTGCGGGCATGACGGCAACATGGCGCCGTTCACCGTGGCGGCCGACCGCGTGGGCGCCGGCCATCCCGGCCAGTTCGTGGTCGCCGTCAACTGGTGGGAAACCTGGCCCGAGCACGAGTCCGGTCAGCGCTTCGGCTTCAGCGAGCTTGGGGGCCACGGCCACGGGGGACCGCTGGAGATGTCGGCGGCGGCGGCCGCGAGCCCGGGGAGCGTCCGACCCGAGCGGGCGGCGGACGTGAGCCTGGCGGGCGAGGGCGCGTCCCCCCTGCGCGTCCTCCACCACGCCGGCCGGCGCCCCCGCTGGGATGGCTACCACGGTAAGCCGTCCGAGACCGACCCCGGCGCGGGCGAGGCGCTCCTCGCGGAGGCTGCGGCGCGCATCGCCGCCGAGGTGCGCGCCTACATGGCGGGGCTGGACGCTGGCGAGTAGGCGGTGTCGGAGGGAGGGGGCTTCGTGGCGCAGAGGCCGGTCTCGAACCAGGTGAAGCTCATCGCGTCCGACATGGAGCGGGCCGTCGCCTTCTACCCCCGCCTCGGCCTCGAGATCGGCGACACGATCCCCTCCTACCAGGGTCACCACCGCTCGGCGCGCACGCCGGGCGCGCTCGATCTCGACTTCGACAGCGCCGCGTTTGCCCGCCACTGGAACCCGGGCCTTTCGGGCTCGCGGCCGATCATCGGCTCTGGCGTCGACCGGCCCGAGCGCGTGGACGAGATCTATGCGGACCTCGCGGGCGCCCGCTACGTCGGCCAGCAGC
>JAKASY010000033.1 GCA_021817625.1 Bacillota bacterium
ATCTTGCTCGGCCACCGCCTGATGCTCAGCTCTGCGAGCTACGTGGGCGGGCGCGCGGCCGACGAGATCGTGGCCGAGGTGGTGGCCCAGGTGCCCGCGCCGCGCGAGGCTCCCTGGCCGGACCGGGTATAGCCCCGTGCTGGCCATCGTCCTCGTCGCCCTCATGCTGCTGCTCGCTTTCATCGAGCATTACGTGTACGAGGAGCACAGCGGCGGGCAGATCGAGGTCAGCCTGTCCTTCGACCCCGACCGCGTCGCCCGCGGCGAGACGACAGACCTCCTCGTGCGCGTGGAGCACGTGGGCCGCCTGCCGATCCCCTGGGTGACCGTGTACCTCCAGCTTCCGCGCGGCCTCGCCTGCCCGGCCGCCGAGGGCCAGTTCCTCATGGGTCGCATGGCCGTTCCCTACCGCGGCGGCATCGTCCGCCACTACCCCATGACGCCCGTCCACCGCGGCCTCTATCGCGTCGAGCAGCTGCGCGTCGAGTTCAGCGACCCCCTCGGTCTCGTCGTCCGGCGCCTGGACGTGCGCACCCGCGCCGAGCTGCTCGCCCACCCGCTGCCGAGCGCCGCCTCCCTCGCGCCGCCGATGCGCGCGCTCATGGGCTCGATCGAGCGCCCCGCCCTGCTCGAGGACCCGACGGCCACGCGCGGTGTGCGCCCCTACCGCCCCGACGACCCCCTGCGCCGCGTGCACTGGCCGCAGACGGCGCGCACCGGCGACCTCATGGCGCGCGAGTACGCGACGGCGGTGGACGCCCAGCTCTACCTCGTCTCGAACCTCGCCACGCATAGCCCCCACTGGTCGAACGTCGACCACGAGCGCCTCGAGGCCGTCGTCGAGGTGGCCGCCGGTCTGGCCATCGACGCCTGCCGCATGGCGCTGCCCGTGGGCCTCCTGGTGAACGGCGTGGCGTTCGAGGCGACGCCGGTGACGCGCATCCGCCCCGGCGCCTCCCCCCGCCACCTCGCGCACTTCATGGACGTGCTCGCGCGTCTCTCCGCCTACCCCGCCGAGAGCGCGGAGTCGCTCCTGCGAGCCGCCGCCTCCCTTCCCCCGGAGGCCAGCCTGGCGGTCATCTCCGCCGCCATGCCCGACAGCTGGCGGCAGGCGCTGCCCGCCCTGGCGCGACGGCGCGAGGTCGTCCTGTTCCTCCTGGCCACGCCCGACGAGGCGCCCGTCGTGCCGCGCGACGTGCGCACGGTGCGCCTGGCGCTGGCCGCGACGGCGCCAAGCGGCGCCGAGGAGGCGATGTCGTGAGCGGCCACCACGGGCGCCTGCGGCTCGTCGTGGCGGTCTCCCAGGCGCTCTCCCTGAGCGCCCTCGCCGCCGCCATGGCGCCGCTCTTCTCCGGCCGCCCCGCGCCCCTGGGCCTCACCGTCGTCCTCATCGTCCTGTCCGTCGTGCTGGGCCTGGTCTTGGGCCTTAGGCCGCGGGGCGAGGTCGAGCCGGCCACCTCGGCGCGCCGCCGCGCCGCCCTCGCGGTGGCGCTCTGGGGGGCCGCGACGGCGCTTCTCATTCTCACCGGCGCGGCCTCCCAGGCGCTCGCCGTGGTATGGGGCGTGGTCGGCGTGGCAACTGCCCTCGCCGCCATGGCCACCGCCCGCCTCGACGGCGAGGACGTCGCCCGCAGCCTGGTCACGCGCAGCGCGCTCGCGGCCTTCGCCGCCGCCATCCTCGGCGCCGTGCTCGGCCACGGCCTCCTGCCGGGGACGGCCGCGCTCGGCGTGGTGGCCCTGCTCGTGGCGGCCATCGTGCACGCCATGGCGCGCTCCCACTACCGGGCCGTGGACCCCGATCGCGTGGGGCGCAGCGCCAGCGCCGTGGTGGGCGTGATTGCCGCCCTGGCCGTCCTCCTGGCCATCGGCCCGGTGCACGACGCCGTCGGGGCGGCCCTGGCCTTCGCCTGGCAGGGCGTGGCGTACGCGCTCTTGGTCGTGGCCACCGGCGTGGGATACGTCCTGTACTTCTTGATCCTCCTTCTGCGCGCGCTCGTCCACCCGCACCCGCGCCACGCCTCGAGCCAGCCGACGAAGTTGGGCAAGACGCCTGTGCGCCCGCCGTCGCTGGTGCACGCGCCGCCGCTCCTGGAGCACCTCGGCCCCTTCCTGCTCCTGCTGCTCGCGGCGGCGATAGCCGTGTGGCTGGCCGGGCGCCTGTTCCGCCGCCGCCCCGAGGACGAGGAGCCGCCCTACCGCGACGAGATCCTCGACCCGCGCAGCGTCGGCCGCCGCCGCCACCGCGCCGCGGTGCGGCGCGCACCCGCGCCAGGCCTGGCCCGCGCCTACGCCCAGGCGCTCTCGGTCTTGGCCGCAGCCGCGGACGGGCGCGCACACCCCAAGGCTGCGGATACGCCGGCGGCGGCCCAGGCACGGGCGGCCGCCGTGCTCGAGGCCGATGGGCCGGCGCTCGCGCTCTTCCGCCGCCTCACGGCCGCGTATGCGGAGTGGCACTACGGCAACGCCGAAAACCGCCTGCCCGACCCGGCGGAGCGGGTGCTGCGCGCCCTGCGTGACGCCCTTCCGCCCGCGCGGCGCGGGCGTGGCACGCCCCAGCCCTGAGCCAAGGCCGCCGGTCGGGGCCTAGTTGAGGACGGGCCTGTCGCCGGTGACCATGAACACGACCCACTCGGCGAAACTCGCCACGTGGTCGCCGATGCGCTCCAGGTGGCGGGCGACCATGATCAGCTGCGTGGCCTGGTTGACCACCGCGGTGCTCGGGTCCTCGATCATCCGCCCCAGCAGATCGCGAAACACCTGGTTGTACAGAGCGTCGACCTCGTCGTCCTCGCGCACGAGCGAGTACGCCAGGTCGACGTCGCGGCGCAGGAAGGCCTGGATGGCGGAGCGCAGCATGCGCCGGTCGATCTCGGCCATGCGCGGGATGTCGACCAGGGGCTTCAGGTACTGCTCGTCGTCCAGGCGCAGCGCGACCTTGGCGATGTTCGCGGCGTAGTCGCCGATGCGCTCGAGGTCGGTGACGATCTTGAGCGCCGTCGACACCACGCGCAGGTCGGTCGCCACCGGCTGCTCGAGGGCGAGGATGCTCAGGCAGCGCTCCTCGATCTCCGTCTCGAGCGCGTCGATCCGGTCATCGCCCTCGATCACCGTGCGGGCGATGGCGGCGTCGCGCTCCTCGAGGGAGCGGATCGACCGGCCCAGGGCCTCTTCCACGAGCGTGGCCATGCGCAGGACCTCGTCCAGGAGCGCATCGAGCTTGGTCCTCAGGACGTTGCGCAAACCGTCGGCCGCCTCCCCTTCTCGCCGCTCTCTAGCCGGCGTCCGCCGTGTCCGCCTCGAGATCCGCCATGGCGAGCGGGCGGCGCTTGGCGAAGCCCTCGCCCGCCCCGTGGTAGTACGCCACGCGCGCCTCGCCCAGGCGCCAGCACAGCCAGACGTCCGTGCCGCCGATGGCGGCCGGGAAGTCGACCAGGCCGTACTCGATGGAGCGCACCTCGAGGCCGAGCCCGCGGATCGACTCGAGGATCGTTCGGCCCTGCTTCACCAGCGTCTCGTACGCCTCGCGCGCCTGGCGGACGTCGGCGAACAGGATGTGCCGGCCGTCGGGGCCGCGCCCGACAGAGGCCAGCGTGGCCGCCTCCTGCTGGCGCCGGCGCGCCTCCGCATCGATCGCCTGCAGGCGCGTCATCGCCGCGGTCACTGTCGGCAGAAGGCGGTTGGCCTCCGCGGATTGGAAGTACCGGCCACCCATGCCCCCACCTCCCGGCTCCCGGGCGCCGGCTCGGCACCGCCCGCGCGACCGCCCGGCCGCACCCGAGGTACGCCTATTATAGCGACCCGGGCCCTGGCGCGCGCCCCCTGCCCGTCCGGGGGCCCGCTGGGTCGGCGACGGCATGGTGGCCACGATGCGCGGGCTGCAGCCGAATGGTGCAGGCCTTCCCCCACAGCCGTCGGGCATCGGCGAGAGAAACGCCCCGAGCTGAGGACGGGGGCGGCCGCTCGCGCTAGGCGCGCGGCTCTATGCCCGCCGCGCAGCACTCCGCCGGTGCAAAGGCAAGGGACGCGGCACGCCGGGGGGCGACTGCGGCCGTGCGTCGCCGCACGGCAGCCCCTAGCGGTGCGTTCGCCTCCGGAAGCGACCTGCTGGCAACCGCCACAAGTCCAGCGAGGGCCGCAATGGCCACGAGTGTGACGGCGGCTGGGGCCGGGGGTTGCCTATGCCGCCCGACGAGGCAAGGCTCAGGTAGGCGCTGCCGAGCGTCGCGACGCCGCCGGCAACCGCGGTCTGCTGCGTCGTGGCCAGGATGCCGCTGCCCGCCCCCGCGCGGTGCTCATGTACCTGGGCGAGCACGATCCGAAACAAGGGCGTCATGAGCAAGCCTTGGCCGGTGCCGCAGACCAGCGCGGCGGCCCCGAGCCACCAAGGGGAGGGGTGCGGCCAGCCGCGCCAGAAGGCCGCTGCGACGAGGAGAAGACCAGTCAGCTGGATCAGGCCGCCCGCGGTGAGGACGGACCGGCCGTAGCCCGCGACGAGGCGAGGCATCGAGAGAGAGACGATGAGGAAGGCAAGGGCCATCGGCACGAGTGTGAGGCCGGTCGTCAGTGGCCCCAGGTGGGCCCGGTGTGGCGGTCGTTGTCGGTCACGCCTCGGGACGCCTCGATGCCCAGCGCCGACGGGCCGTCGGCCCGCCGCTCCCCGGGTCACCGTGCTGACTGCTCGCTCCGCCGCCGCGGCGCATACCAACGGGGCCGTCCCTCGGCAGCGCAGGCGCTGCTCTTTGGGACGGCCCCTGCGACCTCGGTGCGGCCGCTAGCCCGCCCCCACCTTTGGCGCGAGGTAGGCGTCGGTCATGGCCTGGTCGACCGCCACCTTCCCCTGGATCAGGTGGCGGGCGCGCATCCACGCCAGGTACGCCCGCCACTGGCTCGGGCTCTGGTAGCCGACCGTGGGCACGCGGTAGTCGAAGGCCGGGGCGAGAAGCTTCAGGCTCGCGCGCACGAGGCGCGGCGAAAGCCCCGTCGTCTCCTTGAGGAGGTCCTGCCCGGCCTGCGCCGGGTGCGCGGCGGCGAAGGCGTAGCCGCGCTGGATGACCTGGACCGCGCGGCGCACCAGCGCCGGGTCCGACGCGGCGAGGCGCTGCGACGTGACGAGCACGAGCTCGTCGTAGGTGGGAACGCCGACCTGCTCGAGGTGCAGGACATTCACCTTGTAGCCCTGCTCGCGCAGCTGGACGGCCTCCCACGTCCAGTAGACGCCTTCCACGGCGTCGACCTGGTGATGCAGGAGGGCGGGCAGGAGGTTGTAGCCGACGTTCACCAGCTTCACGTCGGCCGCGGGGATGTGGGCGTACTGCAGCACCGCGCTCACGACCGCGTGGTCCGAGGGCACGCCGGTGATGCCGATCGTCTTGCCGCGCAAGTCGGCCGGACGCGTGATGCCGCTCGAGGCGAGCGAGAGGATGGTGTTGAGCGGGCGGTCCACGAGGGCCATGACCGACACCACCGGGATGCCCTGGGCGCGCGCGAGCAGGACGTCGGGCTCGTAGGAGACGGCGAAGTCGACTTTGCCCGCGGCCACCTCCTCGAGCGCGTTCGTGGCGTTCGAGGGCACGGCGATGTGCGCCGCGAGGCCGGCTGCGCGGAAGTATCCCTGGGCGACGGCGGCGTAGAGCCCGGCGTGGTCCGTGTTCGGCGTCCAGTCGAGGAGAATGGAGACGGCCTGGGGCCGCGGAGCGGCCGCCGCGCCTGCCTGCGCCGCGCTCACGACCAGGGGCAGCGCCAATGCCGCCGCCAGCGCCGCGGCCGTGCGCCGCCGGCCCGCGCCTCGGCGCGCGTACCTGTCACTCATCTTGGGAGCCCTCCTATGTGCGTCGATTCGTCCGCTGGCGGCCCTCCCGGCGAGGCGCGCGCCTGCGCTCCCTCGGGAAGCGGCCGAGCCCACGGCAGGAGCACCCGCTCCGCCGCGCCGACCGCCAGGTACAGGGCGATGCCGGCGGCCGACACGACCGCGATGGCGGCGAACGTCTGCGCCGTTTCGAACTGGCTGGCCGACTGGATCATGAGGTTGCCGAGGCCGCCCGTCGCACCGGTCCACTCGGCCACGACCGCGCCGGCAACGGCGTACGCTGCCGTCAGGCGCACACCCGAGGCCAGGGCCGGAAGCGCCGACGGCAGCTCCACCTGCCAGAGCAGGCCGAGGCGGCTCGCTCCCATCGTCCGCACCAAGCGCAGCATGTCCGGGTCGGCGCGGGAGAGGCCATCCGCGAGGTTCACGACAACCGGGAAGAAGGCGACAAGAAAGACGACGATCACCTTGGGCAGAAGGCCGAAGCCGAACCACACCGCCAGGAGCGGCGCGAAGGCGAGGAGCGGCACCGTCTGGGACACGACCAGCCACGGCACGACCACACGGGCGAGCGTCGCCCACAGATGGATGGCGATCGCGAGCGCGACGCCCAGGAGCACCGCGAGGCCGAAGCCGATCAGCGTCTCCTCCAGCGTGACCGCCGTGTTGGCGCCGATGAGCGCGCGCGCCTGCCAGAGCGTCTGCGCCACGCGCCAAGGCGTAGGCAGTAGCCAGGCCGGCACGTGGCGCCAGGTGGCGGCACCCTGCCAGAGCGCGAGCGTGAGAAGGAACAGCGCCGGCGCGAGCAGGGCGCCTCCCCGTCCCCTACCCGCCGCCATGACGCAGCGCCTCCCTTCCGCGCCCTACGCCCAGCGCGCCGAACACCTCGCCCTTGAGGCGGGCAAAACCCGCGGTGAGCGTCACCTCGCGTCGGCGCGGGCGCCCGAACGGCACGGGGAGGTCGAGGCGCACACCGGCCGGCCGGCCGCCCAGGACGACCACCCGGTCGGCCAGGTAGAGCGCCTCCTCCACGTCGTGGGTGACCAGGAGGACGGTCTGCCCCGCCGTCAGGGCCGCGCCCATGAGCCAGTCCTGCAGATCCGCGCGGGTGAGGGCGTCGAGGGCGCCGAACGGCTCGTCCAGGAGCAGCGCCCCCCGCTCGGGCAGCACCGTGCGCAGGAAGGCCACGCGCTGGCGCATGCCGCCCGACAGGGCGTCCGGCCGGCTCGTGGCGTAACCCGCGAGTCCGAAGCGCTCGAGCAGCCGGCTTGCCCCCGCCCGCGCCTGCGGCGTCGGCACGCCCGCGACGCGCAGGGGCAGGCCGACGTTGTCCTCGACCGAGCGCCACGGCAGGAGGGCGTCGCGCTGGGGCATGTAGGCGCACGCGCCGAGCACCGCCGCACCCTCGCGCCCAAGCGCCGCGACGCGGCCGCGGTCCGGCGCGAGGAGGCCCGCCAGGAGGTTCAGGATCGTCGACTTGCCGCTGCCCGACGGGCCTACGACCGCGCAGAACTCGCCCGCGGCGATGGTGAGCGAGAACGCCTCGAGCACGGGCCGGCGATCGCCGCCGGTCGGAAAGCCCATCGTGACCTCGTCCAGCAGGAGCGCCGGGGCACCCGCTGCGGTAGCGCGATCGGACAAAAAGACGCCCCCCCGCCCAGGGGACGGGAGGCAAACCAATGGCCTTTCGGCCGTTGCCTTCCCTACGCTGGCATTACCCAGATCAGGGGGTAAGGGTCTGCGCCGCACGGGCGCACTCTCAGCTTGAGCTCCCCTAGGCACGCGTACTATAGCCGAAGCCCGCCGGGCAGGCAAGGGTCCGCTGCCATCGGCTGGTCAGGCGGGACGGGCCCGCGCCGGAGGGCAAGGGTCATCAACATCAAGATCACGCCGGGTCAGGCCAACGACCGACCCCAGGCCGAAGAGGTGCTCGCGGCCCACCCGGACGTCCTGATCGGCGAGCACGACCCGCAGACCGCCGCCACTTTCCTGACGGACCTTGCGGAGCTCAAGCACGGCCACATCATCCCCCTGGTCGAGTCCGACGCAGGGGCCGCTGCCGACTTCTGTCAGGCCGTGCCAAGGCCCTCGGCCCCAAGGTGGCAAGCCAGCAGAGCCGCGCGCTGATGGTGGCCGGATCGCTGCACACCCAGGCGTACGCCGAGTTTCTGAAGGCCTTCCGGGCGGTCTATCCGAATCAGCAGTTGGAGGAGTGGTTTTTGTCCCCGCTCTTGGCATGGCCGAGGCTCAGACCATGAACCCCGCTGTGTGGGTGAGCGACATCCTCTCCATCACCGATGGACACGGCCCGACCGTCCGGGCCCACGCGCAAGGCATCGCCGCCATCAAAGCCGGGAAGAAGCGCCGCTACGTCGGGGCGTCGGGTGCCATCGTCTTCACTCGGTGCCACAACGCCTCGGGCAGCTTCTCGGCGATCGGGTTGCACACCAGTGGCCAGTGCTAGGGGCTCGCGCCGTTCATCAAGTTCGGTTCGTCGCGGGGGTGGGACGATGGCCGAGGTATCGTGGCCGCGCGTGCTGGTGGTGGGCTCCGGGGGGCTTGGCGCCTACCTGGGCGGGAGGTTGCTCCAGGCGGGCCTGGACGTGACCTTTCGGGCCCGATCGGCGCGGGCCGCGGAGCTGGCCCGGGGCCTGAGGATCGCGAGCGTGCACGGGGACTGGTTTGCGCCCTCCCCGAACGTCTCTTCGCCCGGCGAGGCCTTGGCGAACGGCTTTGACGTGGTTCTCCTCACCGTCAAGACCTATGACCTGGACGAGGCGGTGGAAGACGCCGTGCCCCTGGCCGGTCCCGGCGCAGTCTTCCTGCCGCTGCAAAACGGGGGCGAGCACGTCGACCGGCTGGCGCGACGCCTGGGCCCGGAGCGCGTGGCGCCGGGGGTCGTGTACGTGGAGTCGGATTGGCAGGACGGCGCAGTCCGGCAGACGAGCCCGTTTCAACGCGTCCTGGCCGGACCCCCAGCCGGCCGGGAGGCAGCGGTGTCAGCCGTCATCGAGGCTTGGCGGTCCGTGGGCGTGAAGGCCGAGGACAGCCCCGACATGCGCCGGGAGCTGTGGCTCAAGTGGATGCTCATCTCCCCGTTCGCGGCCCTCACGTGCCTGGCGCGGGCCGACATGGCCCACGCTTGGGCGGACCGGGAGCTTGCGGGGCTGGGCGAGGCCCTGATGGACGAGTTCGTCTCCCTGGCGCCGGTGTGGAGCGCGACCCTCGACGCCCCCACGCTCGAAGGGCAACTCCAGCGCCTGCACCAGCTGGGACAGGGCTCGATGACCTCCATGGCCCGCGATCTTCTGGCCGGCCGCCGGCTCGAGCTGGACGCCATCCACCGGGCGGTCGTGCGTCTGGGCCAGGTCTCCGGCGTGCCCACCCCGGCCCACGCCAGCGTGGTCCGGCGCCTGGCCCCGTTCGAGCATCCCGCGTGATGTAGGCGCAATGGCCCGGGCTGGCCAGCGGCACGCAAGCGCAGCCGCTGCATGCCGCTTTGTGCCGCGCCGCCGTCGACACCCAGGCAGCCCCTGCGCCATCCCACGCCAGGCGCGTCTCGCCCGCGCGACCGGCGCGCCCATCCTCAGGTGCGGGCGCGGGCGGCGGCGCGGCGCGGCGGGAGACCCGGCTGCCCCGGCAGCTGCTCCGGGCGCGCGGCGGCGAGGCCGCGGCGGCGCCACACCACAAGCGTCACCCCGAACAGCCACGCGGTCGGGCCGCCCTCGCGCCATAGCGTGAGACGCCACCGCAGGGGCAGCCGGCGCGCCTTGGGGTCGCTCAGGTAGGTGGCGAGAAGGCCCTCGACCAGGACCCCCGCCAGGGGGTCCTGGTCGAGGCGGCGTCGGCAGGCGCGCATCAGGCGCGCGAGCCCCTGGACGGGTGCGTCGCCCGCCCCGAGACAGTCGATCCAGTTGAGGTCGCCGCTGTTCGCGTCCTCCGTCCGGTCGACCAGGGCGTCGAGGAGGATGTGAAGCGCGCCCACCCACGAGATCG
>JAKASY010000034.1 GCA_021817625.1 Bacillota bacterium
CCGATCTGGCTCGCGCGCCGGCGCATGGCCGCCGGTCTGGAGGCAGGGCCGCTCGTGCCCGTGATCGCGAGCATGGACGTTGCCTTTCGCGGCGCAATGGCGGCGGGCGTCCTCGAGGACCTGGATAGCGGTCAGATCGACGCTGTCCTGGAGGCGTACCTCGACCTGCGCAGCCTACCCGCTGCCGATCCCGACCGTCTGGCCCGGCTGTTCGAGGACGCCGAGGCCCATTGCCGCACCGCGCTTGCTGGGCTCGGTTGGGAGGCCTCGGCGGCGTCCTAGCCGTTTTGGTATCATCTCGTGCGCATGTGCCACAATGGGGCCCGTACGGTCGCGCAAACGCTCCATCGGGAGGTCCCGCGTTGACGCTCGCGCACAGCGTAGTCCACATGTCCCTGCTTCAGGCAGTGATCCTGGCCGGGCTCCAGGGGTTCACCGAGCTCTTCCCGTTCTCCAGCCTGGGCATCCAGGTGATCGCACCGCACATCCTGCACTGGGCGATCAACACGTCGTCGTCCCAGTTCCTGCCCTTCATCGTCGCCCTCCACCTGGGCACGGCTATCGGTCTCATCGTGTACTTCGCCCGGGACTGGGGCCGCCTGATCGTGGCGTTCTTCCGCAGCACCCAGCACCCGCTCACGGAGCTCGACAAGTACCCGGACCAAAAGGCTATCTGGCTCCTGATCGCGGCGACCATTCCGGCCGGCATCGTCGGGTACGCGTTCCAGCACACGGTCGCCAGCCTTCTGTCGGTGCCGCTCCTCGCGTCGATCCTCCTGATCGTAAACGGCCTCGTCATGGCGGCGGGCGACCGGCTGGTGCGCCACGGCCAGGAAGACATCCCGGCCGTCTCCTTCTGGCAGGCCGTGCTCATCGGCGTCGCCCAGACGTTCGCCCTCATCCCGGGCTTCTCGCGCTCAGGCGTGACGATGGTCGGCGGCCTCATGGTCGGCCTGTCCTATGAGACCGCGGCCCGGTTCTCGTTCCTCATGGCCACCCCGGTGATCCTCGCGGCCGGCGTGCTCGAGGTGCACAAGCTGCACATGCACGGCCTGCTCGTGCAAAGCGCCGCCGGCTTTGTCGTGGCGGCGGTCGTGGCGTACTTCTCCGTGCGCTACCTCATGCGCTACTTCGAGACGAAGCGCCTCATGCCCCTCGCCCTCATCAGCATGGCGGCGGGCGTCGTGTTCACGGGCCTGCTGCTTCTCGGCGTGTAATCGCACGCGGGCGCCGGCGCCGCGGCATCCTAGCCCTCAGGGGAGGGAGCGCGGTGAGAGGCACCGGCGGCAGCGGGGGCGAGCGGTCGGCTGGGGCGTCGGCGTCGCTGCTCCTGGCCAACGAGCGCACCTTCCTGGCTCAGGTGCGCACGGGTGTCGCCGTGATGGCCTTCGGCTTCGTCGTCGCCAAGTTCGCCCTGTTCCTGCGGGACCTGAGCCTGCGCGGCGCGGCTCCCGCGGGCGGCCGCGACAGCCTGATCGGAGCGGCGATCACGGCCCTCGGCGCACTGGTCGTGCTCGCCGGCGCGGCCCGCTACCTGCGGCGCCACAAGGCCATCGAGCGTGGCGCCCTCGTCACCTCACCGGCGCTCGATCTGGTCCTGGCCGCCCTCCTGGCGTTCGGCGGCATTGCGCTTGCCGTCTTCCTCGTAGCGAGATAGCGCGGCGGGTGCCCGCCACGTCTTTTTGCGCAGCGGTGCACGGCTACTCGGCGACCCGGCTTGCCCGGTCGGCGTGCATGCTGTCCAGAGCGTAGAACCTACCGGTCTCCTTGCGCAGGTGCAGGCGGCAGACGCCGGTCGGGCCGTTGCGCTGCTTCGCCACGATCACGTCCACGACGCCGGGCTGGTCGGAGTCCGGATTGTAGTAGTCGTCCCGGTAGATGAAGGCGACCACGTCGGCATCCTGCTCGATGGCGCCGCTCTCACGCAGGTCGGAGAGCATCGGCCGGCGGTCCTGCCGTGCCTCGACCGCGCGCGACAGCTGGGAGAGGGCGATCACGGGCACCTCGATCTCGCGCGCCAGGGACTTGAGGGAGCGGGAGATCTGGGAGATCTCCTGCTGGCGGTTCTCGGCGCGCGCGCTTCCCTGCATGAGCTGCATGTAGTCGATGATCACCAGCCCCAGATGGCGCTCCGCCTTCAGGCGCCTCGCGCGCGCCCGAATGTCCAGGGCGGACAGCGAGGGGCTGTCGTCGATGTAGATCGGCGCGTCGCCCAGGTCGCCGAGCGCCTTGGACAGGATCGCCCACTCGCCCTGCTCGACGCGCCCCTGTCGGATCTTCTGGGAGTCTATACCGGCCTCGGCGCACAGCAGGCGGAGCGCCAGCTGCTCGCGGGACATCTCGAGCGAGAAGAGCGCGACGGCCACGCCGCTGCGTGCGGCGTGGCGCGCCACGTTCAGGATGAAGGTCGTCTTGCCCATCGACGGGCGGGCGGCGATGACGGTAAGGTCCGACGGCTGAAAGCCAGCCGTCAGGCGATCCAGGTCTGGAAAGCCGGAGGGCACCCCGAGGACGTCGGGGTTGTTGTAGCGGGCCTCGAGATGGGTGAACGCCTCCATCAGCACTGCGCTGAGCGGCAGGACGCTCGCGGTGCGCCGGTGGGAGAGCCGGAAGATGCGCTCCTCCGCCTGGTCAAGGATCTCCGCCGGATCGCCCTCCGCCTCGTAGCCCTGACGCACGATATCCGTGCCCGCTTCGATCAGGCCACGCAGGAGCGCGCGCTCGGCCACGATCCGGGCGTGGTAGGCGACGTTCGCAGAAGTAGCGACCACGTCCTGGAGCTCGGCCAGGTAGGCGGCGCCGCCGACCCCCTCGATCTGGCCCGACTGGCGCAGGGCGGCGGCGGTCGTCACCACGTCCACAGGCTGCTCATGGTCGGCGAGGTCGACCATGGCCTGGAAGAGGATGCGGTGCGCCGGGCGGTAGAAGTCCTCCGCGCGCAGGATCTCGATCGCTCGCGGCACAGCTTCGGGGTCGATGAGCATCGCCCCGAGGATCGCCTGCTCCGCGTCCTGATCCTGGGGCGGGACGCGCTCGCGCGCGACCGCCATCTAGGCCTCCTCCCCGGCTCGCACCTCGCGCGCACTGGCCGCCGCAGCCGCGGCGCTTTCGGTCGCGGGAGCGCGCGCGCGGGTGCGGTCCGACTCCACGACACGGAACGGCCGGGTGGCGTCTTCGAGAACGAGGGGCAGGATCTCGTCGACCGTGTGCACGAACAGGACATCCACGCCAGGCACGGGGGGCGCCTCGGCCGCGTTCTCCGCCGGCACCACGACCCGGGCGGCGCCGGCTCGTGCCGCGCCGAGCACCTTCTCGTACACGCCGCCGACCGGTCGGACCTCGCCGCGCAGCGACACCTCTCCGGTCATCGCCACGTTGCCGAGCACGGCTCGACGCGTGAGCGCCGAGAGGATCGCGACGAGCACGGCGATACCGGCCGAAGGGCCGTCCACATGCCCGCCGCCCACGACGTTGACGTGCACGTCGTACGCGCTGAGCTCCACGCCCGTCAACGCGCGGATCACGGTTGCGGCGTTGAACACCGAGTCGCGCGCCATGCTGCCCGCCGTCTCGTTGAAGCGGACGCTGCCGCGACCGCGCTCGGCCGCCGGGAAGACGGCCGCCTCGATCTCCAGGACGGTGCCGGCATGGCCAGCGACCGCGAGACCTAGGCTGCGGCCGACCACCGGCCGCGCCGTGACCTCCAGGGGGCGCACGGCGCCGAGGCGGGCGGTGCGCAGGGCGAGGTCGACATCCTCGAGCGTGACGTCAACGCCGTCCGTGCCGTCGCTTCGACGCAGGGCGTAGCCGTAGGCGTCGGCCAGGAGGCCGATGGCCTTGCGGCCCTCCACGGTCCGCTCGGCAACGCGCTCGGCAACGCCGGGCGCGAGAGAGACGTTGAGGCGCGCTCCGGCCTCCTCCACGATGAGGCGGATGTCGCCCTCCGACAGGGGGTCGAAGTAGATCTCCGCGCAGCGCGAGCGCAGGGCGGGACTGAGATCCTCGGGATCGCGGGTCGTGGCGCCAATCAGGAGGAAGTCAGCCGGCGCCCCCTCCTCGAACAGCTTCTTTATGTACTGCGGCACCTGCGGGTCGGCGCTGTCGTAGTAGGACGACTCGAACATCACCCGCTTCTCCTCCAGCACCTTGAGGAGCTTGGCCTGGAGCAGCGGGTCCATCTCGCCGATCTCGTCGATGAACAGGACGCCGCCGTGGGCCTCGGTCACGAGGCCTGTCTTGGGTTCAGGCACGCCGCCCTCGGCCAGGTCGCGCCGGGCGCCCTGGTAGATCGGGTCGTGAACCGAGCCGAGCAGGGGGTTCGCGACGTCGCGCGGATCCCAGCGCAGCGTCGAGCCGTCGACCTCGACGAACGGCGCCTCGGCCCCGAACGGGCTCTTGGCCATCTTGCGCGCCGCCTCCAGGGCCAGGCGGGCCACGGTCGTCTTGCCGGTGCCGGGTGGTCCGTACAGCAGGATGTGCTGGGGAAAGGGCGAGGCGACCTTGGCGAGGACGGCCGCCACGGCGGACTCCTGCCCCACGACCTGGTCGAACGCCGTGGGCCGCAGGAGGTCGAGCACCTGACGGCTGAGGCGGACGGTGTTGAGCTTCTCGATCACGGCCAGCCGCCGCAGCGTCGAGGCGTTCTCCGGCCCGCTGTCCTCCGCCAGGATCTGGTTCTTGATCTCCCGCATGTACGCCTCGTGGCGCTCCTGCATCTTCTCGGCCACTCGGCGCTCCAGGCGGTCTTCGACCGAGCGCCTCGCCATGAGGTCGGCCAGCTGCTCCTCGATCCGGTCGAGAAACGGCTCGAGCTGGCCCATGGCCGGCATCGATAGCGTGGGGTCGTCGAGCACGATGCGGCCCAGGGCAAGCGCGCGTTGACGCACGTCGTCGGCCCGCAGCTCCTTCAGGCTTCCGAGCTTCGCAGCCTTGAACACCACGCGGTCCGAGCCCATGAGCCCGCTCGTCATCTCGTACAGGCCGTCGACTCGCCGCTCGAGCTGGCCGCGCTCCGGTGCCCTCCCCGCCCGCCTGGCGCGCCCGCGCCAGCGGATGCTCATGCGCCGGCCTCCTCGACCAGTACCTCCAGCGTGGCCTGATGGCGCGCGTGCACCTGGATCGGCACCTGATAGCGGCCCGGGCTCTTGA
This sequence comes from Bacillota bacterium, assembly GCA_021817625.1. Next base: position 5,149 of record JAKASY010000034.1, read on the forward strand.
TCGGCTGCTCCAGCTCGATCTTGCGCCGGTCGATGGTGAGGCCGAACGCCTTGCCCACCGCCTCGGCGATGTCCTTTGTGGTCACCGAGCCGAAGGTGCGCCCGCCCTCGCCGACACGCACGGCGATGCGCACCGTCTGGCCGTCGAGCCGAGCAACCACGGCCTGGGCTTCGGCCTCTTCGTGCGCTTGGTGGCGGTCGCTCTGCCGGCGCTGCTCCGCCCACCGCCGCTCGGCGCCCGCGGTGGCCACCTCCGCGAGCGAGCGTGGCACCAGGTAGTTTCGCGCGTAGCCGTCCGCGACATCGACCGTCTGCCCGGCGTTGCCGAGCCGCGGCACATCCTGTGTGAGAATCACCTTCACGCTACAACCCCCCAAAACCGCAGGAGCGGGCCGCCGCGCGCTGGGCACGAGCGACTCGCTTCCCCGCCCTGCTCCTCAGCCGCCCGCTGCTAGCGCGCTGTCCCGTCCGGAGCGAGACCCTCGGCCGCACAGCATTCGGCGGCCCGTCCCCGAGTCCTGCCCGGAGCGGGCCGCCGTGTCGACTGGTTGAGATTCCCGTTGGCGCTACTCCACCGTGAATGGGAGCAGCGCGAGGATGCGCGCGCGCTTCACGGCCGCCGTCAGCTGGCGCTGATGGCGGGCGCAGTTGCCCGTGATGCGCCGTGGCAGGATCTTGCCACGCTCGCTCGTGAAGCGGCGCAGGCGGCTGGCCTCCTTGTAGTCGACCTCATCGATCTTGTCGACGCAGAAGCTGCATACACGCCGCTTGGGCCGCCGACCGCGATCCCGCCGCAACAGACCACCTCCCCTTCTCTCGCACGCCCGAACGGGCCCTCACGCCGACCTCAGAAGGGCACGTCGTCCGCCTCGTCTTCGGCACCGGCTCCCGGCCCCGCGTAGTCCGCGAAGCCCTCGGCGCCCTGCGCGCTGTCGCGAGGCTTGTCGAGAAAGCGCACGTCGTCGGCAACGACCTCAGCCGCCTTGCGACGCTGGCCGTCCTGCGTCTCGTAGGAGCGGATCTGCAGGCGCCCCTGCACAGCCACGAGGCGACCCTTCTGCAGATGCCCCGACACCGTCTCGGCCAGCTTGCGCCAGACGACGATGTCGATGAAGTCGGTCTCCCTCTCCCCCTGCTGGTTGGCGAAGGGTCGGTCGACCGCCAGGCTGAAGCTGGCCACCGCGACCCCGGACGGAGTGTAGCGAAGCTCCGGGTCCCGCGTGAGGCGCCCGATGAGGACGATCCGGTTGAGCACCGACGTCTCTCCCCTCGTTCCCGTTTGCCGGACGCGTCAGGATCCGGGCTCGACCGCGCCCTGGTCCCCATCGTTCCCACTGCCGCCGGCGTCCTGGGCGATCGCCGCAGGCTCGGGCTCGGCGGTTGGAGCGGGCGCCTCGGCGCCCTCGGCGGCCGCTGCCGCGGTCGGCCGGGCCGGCCGTGGCGGAGCCGTCTCCGGCAGCGGCCGCAGGCCGCCGCGCTGGCCAGACGGCGCGAACGACGCGACCGTCGCGGATGGCGGCGCCGGCGCGGCAGACGGGTCGCCCGGGCCCTCCGCGGCGGTGCGCCGGGCTGGGCTGGGCGTGGGCGGGTGGACGACCAGAAAGCGCAGGACGTCCTCCGAGATCCTCAGGTGACGCGAAAGGGTGGCCGGCACCGACTCCGGCGCCTCGAACGGCAGGATCACGTAGATGCCGTCGCGCGCCCCGTCGATCTCGTAGGCGAGATGCCGCCTGCCCCACTTGTCCGGCTCGCCCGGCTTGCCGCCGCCGTCGCGGATCATCTGACACAGACGCTCAACGGCCGCGCCCACCGTCTCCTCGTCCAGGTCCGGACGGAAGATGAGCGCGGCCTCGTACGTGTTCGGATTGTGCATAGTTACACCTCCTCCCCACGGACCCTGCAAGACGCGGGGGCTCCGTTTCTACGGAGCGGGGAGCCAGGCTAGACTATCACACGACCGCGGGCGGCACAACCGGACGCGCCCAGTGTATATCGCCATATATTACCAGTCAACCTTCGGGCGCTCCCCCCGCACCCGCCCGGCGCACCACACGGCGTACCCGGCGCTCGAACTTCGGCCTGGGCATCATGACGCGTCGCCCGCACCCCTGGCAGCGCACGCCGATATCCATGCCCGTGCGATAGATCTCCCAGGTCACCGACCCACAGGGATGGCGCTTGCGGGTCTCGACCACGTCGCCCACGTCGAAGCGCGGGATGATGGGCCCGCCTGGGCGACTCATCGCACCGACCGGCCCACGGGCAGGAGCGAGCCGACCACGGGCAGGTGCACCGTGATGCGCGCGGCCTCGGCCAGGAGGCGCGAATGGTCCACCGCTCCCTGGATGGGCGGACCGGCGGTCACCGCGTACGGTGCGACAAGTCCCCATACGATGAGAACGATGACAGCGTTCCGGGCCGCACCCAGGAGCAGGCCGCCCAGCCGGTTCGGGCCGGCAATAAGGCCAAGCGGCACATGCGCGATGACCCGCACCACGAGGGAGGCAGCCGCGAGCACCCCCAGCACGACCAGCACGTAGGCGATGTCGTCGACGACGCGGGTGAAGAGCGGCGTCACGGGCTTGACGACGAGGCCGCCGATGGCCGGTGCGGCGCCCGCGGTGGCGGCCTGAAAGCGCGCAACCAAGCCGAGGCGGTGGTCGAGATAGGTGCCCAGCGGCACGCTGAGCCGCGCCGCGAGCACCCAGGCGACCACATAGGAGACGATGGTGAGCGCGCCCACGACGAGGCCGCGACGCACTCCCTCCCAGGCGCCCAGGGCCAGGAACACCACGATCACCCAGTCCACCCAGGTCATCTTCGCGCCCCCTCGCCCCTGCCTCAGATGCGCACGTGCGCTGCCAGGATGGCGCCTGCCGAAAGGATCAGGAGAATCGCCGCCGTCCGCCCACCGCAGCCTTTGCCCAGCGCGCCGCCGGCCCCACTCCGGAGGCGCAGGCGATCCATCTCCCGACTGTAGTTGCGCTCAAGGCGCGTGGCCTGGCGCTGCTCGGCCACATAGTCCGCCATGCGTCCCTGCCGGCGATAGGCGACGCCCAGGTTGTGGTGTGCCCCCGGATAGTCGGGGGAGGCGGCGATGGCCCGCCGGTAGAGCTGGATCGCTCCCTCGATGTCGTTCTGCTCGAGCGCCATGTTACCCAGGTTGGTGAGCGCTGGCGCATAATCGCGCTGCACCTCGGCGGCCGCCTCGAACGCGGCCCGGGCCTCGTCGCGCCGGTCCAGGCGGATCAGCATGACGCCGGCGCGGTGCACCGGGCGCGGATCGTCCTGGAAGATCTCCTGGGCGCGCCGGTACAGGGCCAGAGCCTCCACGAAGGAGCCTTGGTCCTCCAGGCGCAGGCCACGGCCTAGATAGTCCTCGACCTGCTCGCCGTCTCGTCGCTCGCCCAACGACATTCCTCCGCGCTGTCCTTACCGCCCTAGGTTCACCACGGCTCGGCGCCCCCCCTGCCGAGTCGCAGGAGCGCCCCGAGCGCGAGCGCAGCCAGATAGGCCGCCCCCGCTACGGCGACCAGGCGGTAGCCGTAGCGCACGAGGGGGGAGAAGCCCACGAGCGCGAGCGCGCCAGCCGCACCCACGATCGCGCCCACCGCCGGCGCGCTCGGGCGACCGCTGCCGACGCGCGCCAGGAGGCCGAAGGCGTTGCCGATGGCGGTCGTCAGGAGCGCTCCAGCCAGGGCCAGGGCATAGGCGAACGTCAGCGCCCGGCCGTGTCGGCCGGCCAGGACGAGGAGCGGCAGCTCCGCGCCCGCCACCGCGGGGTGGCGCGCCAGAGCCTCGTACACGCCGCAGGCGAGCAGCCCGAGCACGATCGCGGCGATGGCGGCTGACGCCCAGCCGTCGGCGCTCCTGCGCGCCTCGCCCCCGAGCGAGGCGAACAGCACCACGGCTAGGAGGCCATTGTACAGGAAGTAAAGCACGCTCGACCGACCGGCGGCGCCCGCCAGGGTGTGCACACCCAGCTGCCACGAGGCAGGCGCGCCCAGCTCGGGTACGCCCGCCACGAGGGCGATGAGGAGCACAAGTCCCGGCACGATGGCCATGTTGACGGCCATGACGCCGCGCCTTCCTCGCCAGGCAACGCCCGCGGTCAGCGCCGCCGACACCGCCACGCCCACCACCGGGCTCCCCCAACCGAGCGCCCGAAACAGCGCGCCTGCGCCGGCGATCGTGACGGCCAGGCCGAGGAACAGCGCGAGCGCCACCACGGGATCCGCCAGGTCGGCTACGCGGCGGCCGGCCAGGCGCGTCGTCAGCTCGTGGTAGGAGCGCGTTCCCCCGCGTCGCGCCGCCTCCAGGAAAAGGCCGCCCAGGACCGCGATCAGGACGACGAACAGGACGATACCCGCCCGGCCCCCCTCGCCGTGACGGGCGAAGAACTCGTGCACCTCCCGTCCGGAGGCGAAGCCCGCGCCGACGAGGGCGCCGACCTCGACCGCGGCGAGGGACAGGATCCTGAACAGCCGCAGGCGCGCCACCCCCACCCAAGGCCTATGCGCCCGAGCCCCTCGCCTGCCGCATAGGGGGCGGAAGTGGCCCATATAGTGCCTCGGCCGGCGAGGGAAGGGGGATGCGGGTGGAGGGCTGGGT
>JAKASY010000035.1:0-7488 GCA_021817625.1 Bacillota bacterium
CAAGACCTGCCCTACGTCGAGCCTGCTCCGGCCGCGGTCGCCCTTCAAGCCCGCAGACCGGAAACATCACAAGTCTGCCAAGCCCTATCCAGGGCGCACATCCCGGTGGTGCGTCAGCGCTGCTGCCCGACGGCACGAGCAGGAATGGATCGCCGGGCGGCGTATAGTGTTTGGTTAAGCGATCGTCCCAAAGGCCATGACGGGGAATTGGCGGTACGCGGGGTGCAGAGAGCCGGCGCATGGTGCGAGCCGGTCCCCGAACGCCGGACCATCTCGCCCTAGAGCCGCGCCCCGAACCCTCGGGCTAGGAGGCGCCGGCCGCGAAAGCGGCCGTTACCAACAAATCCGCTTCGGCGGGCAAGTGGCCCCGGAATATCCGGGGCAACAAGGGTGGTACCGCGGGCCAGGGGGTCCGTCCCTTTCGGGGGGCGGACCCCCTGGTTTGCTATACCCCGGGGACGATCGGCGAAACTCGGGCACCGACAAGGAGGAGGCACGATGACGATGCGACGGATCGAGATCTTCGACACGACGCTGCGCGACGGCGAGCAGACCCCTGAGGTGTGCCTCCTCCTGCGTGAGAAGGTGGAGCTGGCCCACGCCCTGAGCGACCTGGGCGTGGACGTCGTCGAGGCGGGATTCCCCGCCACCGCGCCCGCCGAGGCGGAGGCCGTCTCGGCCATCGCCCGCTCGGTGCGGGACGTGACGGTGGCCGCGCTGAGCCGCACGACGGAGGACGACCTGACCTGTGCCGCGCGCGCCCTGGAGGGCGCCGACCGGCCGCGCCTGCACGTCTTCTCATCGGCGTCGGAGGTCCACATCCGCGAGATCTTCCGCCGCACGCCCGAGGCCGTGGTGGCGGACGCGGTGCGCGCCGTCGAGCGCGCCCGCGCCTACGTCGACGACGTGGAGTTCTCGCCCCAGGACGCCACGCGCAGCGAGCCCGAGTTCCTGCTTTCGTTCTACGACGCGGTGGTGGCAGCGGGCGCGACGGTCGTCAACATCCCCGACACCGTCGGCTATGCCTGGCCCAGCCAGATGGCGCACCTGGTGCGGCGCGTGCGCGAGCGCGTGCCGGCGTCGGTCAAGGTCTCGGTCCACTGCCACGACGACCTCGGGATGGCCGTGGCGAACTCCCTGGCCTCGCTCCTGGCCGGCGCAGACCAGGTGGAGTGCACGATCAACGGCATCGGCGAGCGCGCCGGCAACGCCTCGCTCGAGGAGATCGTCACGGCGGTGCGCATCCGCAGCGACGTGCTACCGTTCGAGACCGGCGTGAAGAGCGACCGCCTCCTGTCCGTGAGCGAGCGCGTCGAGGCCCTCACGGGCGTGGTCGTGCAGCCGAACAAGGCCGTCGTCGGGCGCAACGCCTTCCGCCACGAGAGCGGCATCCACCAGGACGGCGTGCTCAAGAGCGCCGCGACGTACGAGATCATCGACCCCGCCTCCGTCGGCACGCGCACGCGCATGGTGATCGGCAAGCACTCCGGCCGCCACGCCCTGCGCCAGGAGCTCGAGGCACTGGGCCTGAGCGTCGATGACGCGTCCGTGCGCGTCATCTGGCAAGAGGTCAAGGCCCACGCCACGGCCGGCGGCGACGTCGGCCCGGAGGTGCTCCGGGCGATCGCCGGGCGGGTGCTCGCGGCGGCGGAGACCGGCGCCGCCGCCGGGGGTGCGCGCTGATGGCCAGGGTGGTCGTCCTGCCCGGCGACGGCGTCGGGCCGGAGGTGACGCGTGAGGCGGTGCGTGTGCTCGAGACGGCGGCGTCGCTCTGGGGCATCGGCCTACGGCTCGAGGAGCACCCGGTCGGCGGCGCCGCGATCGACGCGGTGGGCGACCCCCTGCCGGAGGCGACGCTCGACGCGGCCCGGTGCGCCGATGCGGTGCTCCTCGGCGCGGTCGGCGGCCCGCGCTGGGAGGGCCCGGCCGGTCCCCGCCCGGAGGCCGGGCTCCTCAGGCTGCGCCAGGCCCTGGGCGTGTACGCGAACCTGCGCCCGGTGGTGGCCGTGCCGTGGCTCGCCTCGGCGTCGCCGCTCAGGCCCGAGCGCTTCCAGGGCATTCGCTACCTGATCGTGCGCGAGCTCACGGGCGGGCTGTACTTCGGCCCGCGCGGGCGCAGCGGCGACCGGGTGACCGACACGCTCGTCTACACCCGCAGGGAGATCGCGCGCGTGGCGCGCGTCGCCTTCTCGCTCGCCGCCGCCGAGGGCGTGCGGGTAACGCTCGTCGACAAGGCGAACGTGCTCGAGTCCTCCCGCGTGTGGCGGGAGGTGGTGGGGGAGGTGGCGGCGGAGTACCCCTACGTGCCCTTCGACCACGAGCTCGTGGACAGCTGCGCCATGCGTCTCGTGGAGAGCCCCGGGCGCTATGGCGTGATCCTCACCGAGAACCTGTTCGGCGACATCCTCTCCGACCTCGGCGCCGGCACGGTGGGAAGCCTGGGGCTCCTGCCGTCGGCCTCCCTGGGCGACCGCGGGCCCGGCCTGTTCGAGCCGGTGCACGGCAGCGCCCCGGACATCGCCGGCCAGGGCCGGGCGAACCCGCTGGGCGCGATCGGCGCCGTGGCCATGATGTTCCGCTACGGCCTCGGCCAGCCGCAGGTTGGCGACGCGATCGAGGAGGCGATCCTCGACGTGCTCGAGGCGGGGGCGCGCACGGCGGACATCGCCGACGCGGGGGAACGCGTGCTGACGACCGCGGAGATGGGGGACCGCGTCTTGCGCTCGCTCGCCCAGGCGGCGCGGGCCCAGGCGGCCGAGGCCTCGGGCCTCGGATGCGGATAGACCAAGGCCAAGCGGCGCGGGGGGTGTGACCGGTGGTCGGGGAGAAGGCGGCAAGGAGCCTGTACGACAAGGTCTGGGAGGCGCACGTCGTCGACCGCGACGAGGCGGGGCGCGTGCTCATGTACGTGGACCTCCATCTCGTCCACGAGGTGACCTCGCCCCAGGCCTTCGCGGGCCTGCGGCTCGCCGGGCGGCGGGTGCGCCGGCCGGACCGCACGCTCAGCACGATCGATCACAACGTGCCGACCGACGATCCGCCGGCGGAGATCACCGACGCGATGTCGCGCCGGCAGATCGAGGCGCTCGTCCAGAACTGCCGGGAGTTCGGGCTCGAGCTCTACGGGCTCGGCAGCGAGCGGCGGGGCATCGTGCACGTGATCGGGCCGGAGCTCGGGGCGACGCAGCCGGGCATGACGGTGGTGTGTGGCGACAGCCACACCTCGACGCACGGCGCCGTGGGTGCCCTCGCGTTCGGCATCGGCACGAGCGAGGTGGAGCACGTGCTCGCCACGCAGTGCCTCTGGCAGGCCCCGTCGCGCCAGCTGGCGGTGGAGATCGAGGGCGCGCTCGCCCCGGGCGTCACCGCCAAGGACGTGATCTTGCGGCTGATCGGCGAGATCGGCACGGCCGGCGCGGCCGGGCACGTCATCGAGTACCGTGGCGGTGCGGTGCGGACCATGAGCATGGAGGGGCGCATGACCCTCTGCAACATGTCGATCGAGGCCGGTGCCCGGGCGGGCATGATCGCGCCCGACGACACCACCTTCGCCTATCTCGAGGGACGGCCGATGGCGCCGCGCGGCGCCGACTGGGAGCGCGCGCTCGATCGCTGGCGGGCGCTGCCCAGCGAGCCCGGGGCGCCCTTCGACCGCACGGTTCGCCTCAACGTGGACGACCTCGAGCCGCAGGTGACGTGGGGCACGCACCCGGGCATGGTGACCGGCGTGGGCGGGGCCGTGCCCGACCCCGGCGCCTTCGCCAGCGCGCGCGACCAGGAGGCGGCGGCCCGGGCCCTCGAGTACATGGGCCTCGCGGCCGGCACGCCGATCACGGACATCCGGCTTGATCGCGTGTTCATTGGCTCGTGCACGAACGGCCGCCTCGAGGACCTGCGGGCGGCGGCGCGGCTGGTGCGCGGGCGGCGGGTGGCGGACGGCGTGCGGGCGATGGTCGTGCCCGGCTCGCAGGCGGTGCGTCACGCGGCGGAGCGGGAGGGCCTCGACGAGGTGTTCCGGGGCGCCGGCTTCGAGTGGAGGCAGAGCGGCTGCAGCCTGTGCCTGGGCATGAACCCGGACCTGCTGGATCCGAGCGAGCGCTGCGCCTCGACCTCGAACCGCAACTTCGAGGGGCGTCAGGGCCCGGGTGGCCGCACCCATCTCGTGAGCCCGGTGATGGCCGCCGCGGCCGCGGTCGCCGGACACTTCGTGGACGTGCGGGCATGGCCGGGCGTGCCCTGATCGGGCGCGGCGGCCGACGGCGCGCCGCGTTCCGGCACATGGCGTTCGAGGCGACAGCGAGAAGGGAGGGGACGCGCCTGCAGCCGTTTCGCGTGTGGACCGGGCGGGCCGCGGTGCTGGACCGCGCCAATGTCGACACCGACCAGATCATCCCCAAGCGCTTCCTCAAGAGCATCGAGCGCACGGGCTTCGAGCGCGCCCTGTTCGCGGACTGGCGCTTTATGCCCGACGGCGCGGAGAACCCGGACTTCGTCCTGAACCAGGCGCGCTACCGCGGCGCGACGGTGCTCGTCGCCGGCCCGAACTTCGGCTCCGGCTCGTCGCGCGAGCACGCGCCCTGGGCGCTTCGGGACTACGGCTTTCGCGCCGTGGTCGCGCCCTCGTTCGCGGACATCTTCCGAAACAACTGCGTGGAGAACGGCCTGTGCCCGGCGGAGGCGGCGGAGGCCGACGTGGCGGCGCTCATGCGGGCGGTCGAGGGGCGGGAGGGCTGCGAGGTCAGCGTTGACCTGGAGGCGCGCGAGGTGCGCGGGCCGGACGGCCTTGCCTTCCCGTTCGCCATCGCGGACTCGGCGCGCCAGCGCCTGCTCAGGGGTGCCGACGCGATCGCCCTCACGCTGGAGCGCGAGGGGGCGATCGCCCGCTTCGAGCGGACGACGCGCCTCTAGCGAGACGACACGACGCGAGGCGACCTGGCGCCGCCATCGGGGGAAGGCCCCGGGGCCGGCGCCGCCGCCGTTTCACGCGGCGAGCGAGCTGGGCCGGTCCGGCTCTTCACCGGAGAGCGTCGGCGCCGCACCCATGGACGGCGCGCCACTCACGGGGCGTCAGCGGTTGAGGCGCTGTCCGACGTACTGGAGGATGAACGCCGCGCAGTGCTCGCAGTAGCCGTTCTCGAGCAGGCCCCTGGTGACCAGGTCGATCTTCCTCTTCTGCTCGGGGTCGGGGACGCGCGTCGACGTCGTGATCTTCACGATCTGGGCGACATCCTTGAAGAGGCGCTTCTGGAGGGCCTCCTTGAAGCGGGCGTGGGACTGCCAGTTGAAGGTCTCGCCCTTCCTCATGAGGTCGCCGACGCGGGCGAGGATCTCCCGGCGAAACTCCCTGGCGGCCTCGCCGCGAACGTCGATCTCCTGCTCGATGGACTGGAGAAGACCCAGGTCGGGGTCGACCTCCTCACCCGTGATGGGGTCGACGATCTTCTCCTGGTTCAGGGAGGCGGCGGCGTTCTCGAGGTAGGCGTTGAAGAGGCGCTGAGCGATGTCGTCGAAGCCGTAGATGAAGGCGCGCTCGACCTCTTCCTCGCTCTCCGTGTCGTAGAGCTCCCGGGCCTTGGCGATGTTCGCCTCGAGCACGTCGCGGTGACGCGTCATCTCCTCGCCGACGTGCGACCCGAGGGTGCTCTTGAGCGAGGATAGGAGGTCGATCGGGTTCACACAGGGCACGCTCTTTCGCCCGATGCTCATCGCGAGCGCGTTCATGGTCTGGCGGGGGGATATGCCCTCCATGCCGTCGCTCGGGTAGAGCGTCCTAAGCTCCCGCAGGTTCGCCGGCGTGTACTCGCCCCGGAAGTCGTGGTTGTAAAGGCGCAGGCGGACCATCGGCGGAAACTTCGATTCCTTGTTCTCGGGCGCGGTATAGCGGCTCAGGAGTGTCCAGCGCGCGGCCGCCTTCAGGGTTCCGGGCGCGATGTGGGCGCTCAGGCTCGCTCCCCTGAGCATGTAGTCATAGATCTTGACCTCGGCGTCGAGCTCCAGGTTGTAGGGGACGCGGACCACGAAGATCCGGTTCTGTATGGCCTCGTTCTTGCGGTCTGCGGCGAAGCGCTCGAACTCGGCCATGTTCGTGTGCCCGATGACGACCGTGTCCACGTGGAAGAGCTCAAAGCGGCCGGCCTTGAGCTGACGCTCCTGGGCCAGCGTCAGGAGCGAGTACAGAAGCTCCTGCTTGCAGTTGTGACTGATGAAGCCGCTCGAGACGAAGCAGGAGGGGCCGGGAACCTCAAAGTCCCAGGTTGGCTCGGGCGTGCCCTCGGTCACGCTTTCGACGACGTCGTAGTAGACGCTGGGAGCCACCATGGCCTCCATCGCCGCGGACGTCACACCGAGCGCCTTCGCGTGGGATAGCATGCTCTCCATCCCATGGCGAGTCGGACGAGCGGAGCCGTCGAGCCAGGCCCGCAGGGTTGCGTAGCCGCGGAGCGCCGAAAGGCGGATTCCTCGTTCGCCGCACGCTTCGAGCAGCTCGTTGTGGAATGCCACGAGGTGCTCCCGAGCAACCGGGATGACGTCAAGGCGCTCCTGCCGAGTGCCGACAAACTGGCGAAGCTTCTCATCCTTCCCGGTCGATGCGAAGCCGACGACCTCCGCGAACCTGTCGGCGTACCGGCCGGCGATGCGGATGTCCCAGTGCGACGGCTGGCCGTTGTCGCTAACCGCGTTGCCTGAAAGACGGCTCACGATCCCGAGGTTGAGAAGTATCGCCTGGATGTCGCGCACAAGGTCCGCGGACGCGGACGTCGCGCAAACGTGCCCCTCGTCGCTGACGGCAGCATCACCGGAGAAGTAGCCACGCAGGAACTGGATCGCGTTGGCGCGGCTTCCGCCAAGGATCGAGGCGGGTACCCGCTTGGTGCACGCGGCGCCCGCCTCGATGCCGAGCGCGTTGAACAGGCGCACGATCTGGATGCCGCTCAGCGTTGCCGCCCATGCGCTGACCGTAGCCGTAACGCCAAGGCCGGCCGCGATCGAGGCTATGTCCCGCTGAATCTCCGGGTCGCCGCCTCCACCTGTGGCCAGCCGGACGCCACTGGGCAGCAGGCTTCCCGCCGCCGCGTAGTAGCCGAGCAGGCGGCTGAGCTCGGGCGTAAGCATCTCGGGCACCCGGATCGGTCGCTCCCGAAGGCTTCGGTCAGCCTGCCGCGCGCCGTGCCGATGCGCAGTGCCCAACGGGACACCCATGCGGCCTGCTACGGCAGAGGGGTTGCGTGCCTGGTCGTGGACTGTGCCAACCGGCTCCATGTTGACGGCCGCGCGAAGCGCAGGCGCGTCGTGCTCAGCCACAGGCTCTGCAACATCCATGTTGATCTTCGCCGCTTCCATCGCCGGAGCCGCTCCCCAAGTTTCCATGCCGTGCCGGATGATGACGGGTGACTCTGGCCGGAGATCGCGCAGGAGAGTCCAGGTCGGCTCACCTTCCGGGGAGACCGTCAGGACGCGATGCTGCGGCGTGCCCTTGAGCACATAGCC
>JAKASY010000035.1:7498-9710 GCA_021817625.1 Bacillota bacterium
CCACACCGCGTCTCTACCTTCAGAGTTGGGCTCACTCCGGCGTAGTAGAGGCTCTTCGTAGGGCTCGTTCCGTGTGGTGTGGCAAGCTGCACGGTCAACGGCGCGAAAGCATCCGGGCGCATGGAGCGGTAGGGACGTACGATATCCGCCAGCTGGCGGATGCCGGCCTCGGTATAGATGTACGTATCCTCCGTGACGCACTTGAGGATCTCGATGAGCTCGAGGATGCCGCGGCTCGCGACGTTGATCGCACCATCGAAGCGGTAGGCCCGGGCGTCGGACTCTGACCCATAGACCGCCATCTTGGAGAGATCGAGGGACCCGACGAGCTCGTCCATCGTCTGGCTGAGCGGGTCCTGGGGAGCGAAGGTGCCGATGGCGACGCGCCGGTTCTCGTCCGGGTAGACGCGCTCGACCTTGAGGCGGCTGACGTCGCCGTCGAGCTCCTCGTCGAGAACGGTCTGGCAGTACGGGCAGAGGTGGCCTTCGACCGCGATGCCCAGTGACCCACGCAGCTCGTCCGGCAAGGCGTGGAGCGGCTCCTCATGGTGGGGGCAGCCGACGATGCCGTACATCGCACCCTCCTCGGTGCGCGCGTACGCCTCGTAGCCGCGCTTCATGAGGTGGACGATCGTGGACTTGGCCGAGCCGACCGGTCCGAGGAGAAGGAGCACACGGCGCCGGATGTCCATGCCGCGCGCCGCCGCGCCGAAGTAGTCGACGATCTGTCGCACCGTGTCATCGATGCCGAAGATGTCGTCTTTGAAGAAGCCAAAGACGCGGCTGTCCCCGCTCCCCTCCACGCCCTTTGCCTTGATGGCGTCGTACATCCGCGCGTGCACGCCGCGAGCCAGGCGGGGATTCGCCTCGACCTTGTGGACGTAGTCCTCAAAGGAGATCGCCGTGTGCCTCGCCATGGCGTACTCCCCCAGCCGGCTCAGGTCGATCGGGCCCATCGAGTTCGCCATTTGCAACGACCCTCCCTTAGCCTGCGGTGGTAGCTTTCATGTCGACCAGATGGCGCTTGCCATCGCGCTCCTCGATGAGAAGGACCGCCACCATGCAGTGGAGCAGACGCGAAAGCTGCCCCGCGATCGCGATGGTCGAGGCCATCTCCAGCTCGGTGCCGGTGTGTTGCGTCTCGACTTCCAGGACGATGTACGGGGTCTCGGTTCTCGCCGCGAGAAACATCTCGTCCGGCAGGAACGGCACCTTCTCAAGGACCCAGTGCGTCGACTTGAGGCGCTCCCGCCAGGCATCGGGCTGGGTGACGAACGAGCAGTACAGGCGGCGGCTTACGAGGCGGTGCATGGCTTCGGTTGGCGGCTCGGGAGGTTCGCCTGGGTCGAACATGCGCACGCTGATGGGGACCTGGGTGCGCATGGCAAGGCCGGAGTGGCTGGCGACCGTCACCTTCGGGGCGTAGTTGATCCGGCGCTCGATGCTGTGTACGAGGCGGTCCCTGACGTCCTCCCAGCCGTGGCGGTCATGGCGAAGCGGGAGGGCATCGACGGACGGGTCGGGCGAGTCGTCCTGCCTCCAGTGGTAAAGCTCGACGGCCTGGATAAGCCCCTCGTCGAAATAGTTGCGAACGAAGGAGGCGTCCGTCTCCGAGCGCACGATCTCGACCGGGTCCATGCCCCGCTCCTCGAGGTGACGGAGCGCCCGAAAGCCCAGCGCGTACGGGTTGATGCCGAGGGCGCTCGGGGCGGTAACGGCGCCGTGAAGCTTCATGATCTCGAGGTACTCGTCATCGTCGACCCCGAGCTCACGCAGGATTTTCGTCTCAACCCATGCGCTGAACCCCTCGTGAAGGATCTTGGTGATGCGCACGCCGCGGCTGAACAGGTACTGCTCGCGCACGGTGGCGAAGATGTCCCGCTGCCATTCGGGGAGAAGGGGATACTCGCTGAGCCACAGGAGGAGGTCGGTTTCGCCGGTGCCAAGGATGCGCTGTCTTTGCTCGACCATGTCCTGGACATAGCTGGCGAGTCCCCGTTCGTACGTGTCCAGGGCCGAGAGGACGTCCTCGTTCGGGATGTCGCGGTGGGCGCGCCTGGCCACCGTCATATCCTTTTCCGGGATCCTGCGCGAGGACGGCTCGACCGGTATGGCGTGGTGCCTTAGGGCGTGCGCGAGATCGATGACGGCTTCGACCGCCTCGGGCCCCACGACATCCTCATACCCGAGGAACCGGACGCGGGCGTTTCGG
>JAKASY010000036.1 GCA_021817625.1 Bacillota bacterium
ACCGTTCCCCCAACCTTCAGTCCGTCGCGCCCTCCCTGCGCCGGGCCTGGGTCACTATGCCCATCATCCACACCGCTCCGCAGATTTGTTTTCGGGGCAGTCGTAGGCGCCCGGAGGACCTTCCGCTTGCCTCGCCCCCTGCGCTCAGGCCGGATCCGCGTGCCTCTACGCCCATCCTAGCACCTGCCAGCGCCGCCCTTGGGCAAGGCAAAGAGAAGCCTGCGGGCGTTCGCGAGCGCATGGGCGGCGGGTATTGGCACGGGCCGGCGCACGGATGATAGCGCGCCGGAGGTCGCGCATGGTCTGCTACGACTACGCCCCGCGAGCCGCCGTGCTTGCGGTGTCCCTGCTTTGGTCACTCGGGTGGCCGGAAAGCGATTCGTCGACGAGATCAGCCCCGTGGATCTCGTCGTCGCCATCTCGGTGGGCACGATCGCGGGGTCGGCAACGATCACGCGATGGATCCCGCTATGGGTGGGTCATGTCGGGCTCGGCGCCTTGGCTGCGTTCGAATGGCTCGGCATTTGGGTCATGAGCCGCAGCCCCGAGGCCGAGCGCGTCCTCTCGGGCGTGCCGGCCCTCCTGGCGCGCGCCGGCGCCCTGCGATCGCGGGCGCTCCAGGCGGCGATGCTGCCCGAGTCCGCCGTCGGCTCCATGCTGAGGGCGCGGGGATTGGACTGCCCGGGCGCGGTCCGGGAGGTATGACGCTGGAGCCGTCCGGGCGGCTGGGGCTCGTGGGCGCGCATATCGCGAGCGCGACGGCAGGCCGCCCCGACGCTGGCCGTCGGGCCGGGCGCCGCCATGAAGCGGCAGCCGGGCGAGACCAGGCAGCGCGACCACCGGCACGTCCGGCGCCCGGGCGGGCCACGCCGCCCGCCGGCCCGTGAGCGTCTAGCCGAAGCGCACCGGCACGATCGCGCACGCTCTCGGTCCACCGGCCGTTGTACACTCGGCCTGGAAGGGACGCCCGCGGCGAGAGGAGCGCTTAGGATGGCTCAGAAGCCCCAGGACGCAAGTGCCGCCGATGAGATGGTCGTGGTGACGACGCCGTATGTGTCCGGCATGCGCGTCGACAAGGTGATCGGCATGACATGGGGCACCGTGGTGCGCTCGCGCGGCATCGGCTATCAGGTGGTGGCCGGGCTCAGGGCGATGGCAGGGGGCGAGATCGACGAGTACACCGACATGCTCAACCACGCGCGCAGCCACGCGCTCGAGCGCATGCGCGCCCATGCCCGGTCCCTCGGCGCGAACGCGGTGATCGGCGCCGCCTTCGACTCGTCCGAGCTCGGCCAGAGCATGTCGGAGGTCCTTGCGTACGGCACGGCCGTGGTCGTCGTGTCGGAGGCCGCCCAGGGAGCGCCGGTGCGCCTCGTCTGAGGGGCCGCGCGCGCACGCTGCGTTAGCCGCAGATCAAGGACGCGAGGTCGCGCGGATACTGGCTCAGGCGCTCGTAGCCGCGCTCGGTGACGACCACCGTGTCGGAGTGGCGAAAGCCCGCGAGCCCCGGGATGTAGATGCCGGGCTCGACGGAGAACACCATGCCCGGCTGTATCATCGTCGTGTCGCCGACGTCGAAGAACGGCGACTCGTGGCCGTCCATGCCGATGGCGTGGCCGCTGTGGTGGCGCACATAGTCGGCCACGCCTGCGTCGCGGAACACCGCCTGGGCAGCCTTGTCCACGCCGGCGACGGGCGCGCCCGGCCGGATGGCGGCGAAGGCGGCGTCCTGGGCCGCGAGCATGGCCTCGAAGTAGCGTCGCTGCTCGGCCGAGGGCTCGCCCACGAACATCGTGCGCTCGAGCTCTGAGTTGTACCCCCAGACCCGCCCGGCGGCCCCAGTCACCAGGGTGTCGCCCCCACGCATCACGGCGTGGATGGTCGTGGCGTGCGGGATGGCCGAGTTGGCGCCGACCTGACCCCGGAACCCCGCGTGGGCCTCGAGCGGGAAGGGGCTCTCGCGCGCGTACGTGCGGCCGAGCGTGTCGACCATCGCCTGGGTGGCCTCGAAGCTCGCCCGCGCGGCCACCTCGTACTCGTGCGCGCCGGGGCCGCTGTGGCGCTGCAGCCGGCTGTGCGCGAGGTGGCCCCATGTGCAGCTCTCGCGCACGAGCGCCACCTCGGCCGGGGACTTGATCTGCGTCATGAGCCGCAGGTCCTCCGCGAGCAGCGGCACGTCGCGGCCGATCAGGTCGGACAGCGTCGGTCCGACATAGCCCATGCGGCGTCCGTAGCCGTTGCCGTCCGCGGCGAACGCGCCGCCGCCCAGGAGCTTCTTGAGGTGCTGCATGGGGTGCTCGACCCCGGGATACTCGAAGTATGTGCGCACCTCGTCCACGGCCGCCATCTGCTCGGCGTGCTCGTGCTCCAAGGAAGGCACAAGCAGGACCGCCTGGCCGCTTCGGCGCAGGACAAGCGCCACCGGCCGCTCGGTCGGGATGAAGCCGAAGTTCGTGGTGTAGAAGATGTGGCGCGGGTCGAAGAAGACGGCGCCGTCTCGGCCGCCTCGCTCCGCCGCCAGGGCGAGGATCCGTTCCCGTCGCTGTACGAGCTCTTCCCTCTCGATGCGCGGCGCCATGCCTCGGCCTCCCCTTGCGTCGCGTGGGCGCGATGGACAGCCGCCGCGCCCGACGGTCCTCGGTCCGCTGCCGGGCGGGGGCGCTGTCTGCCGCGGCCTTCACTGGCAGCGTTCGGCGGGCCCGAGGGCGATCCCTACCGCGGCGTGGGGAGGCACGCGGCATGGCTCGCGACGGTGGCGAAACACTACCGTGCGGGAGGTGGGGATACGCGCATGTTGGGTTGGGGCACGGCGGGTGCAATCTCCCTGGCGGCGCTCTTGACCGGGATGCACTCGGCCACGAAGGCGCCGGCCCTCGGCGCGGGCACAGCCGGCCGAGCGCACGTTGCCGCGCCCTGGCCGCCCGCCCAGGTGGCGGCGCGGGTCGGCCCGAGCGTGGTCGGCATCCTGAACCTGAGGCGCGACCTCGACGGGCGCCTGGAGCCCGCCGGCGCGGGCAGCGGCGTCGTGCTCACGAGCGAAGGGGCCATCGTCACCAACTACCATGTCGTGGAGGGCGCCAGCGCACTGCGGGTGTCCCTGAGCGACGGCCGCACACTCAGCGCCCGCGTGGTCGGCGTCGACGCGCCGACGGACATCGCCGTGGTCAAAGTGCCGGCCAGCGGGCTGACCACGGTGCACTGGGCGGACTCGTCGCGCCTGAGCGTGGGTGAGATGGCCATCGCCATCGGCAACCCCATGGGCCCAGGCTTCGCGCGCACGGTCACCGTCGGCGTGGTGAGCGGCCTCGGCCGCTCGCTCGGCCTCGGCTACGCGCAGCGGGCGTTCGAGCTCATCCAGACCGACGCCGCGATCAATCCGGGCAACTCCGGCGGCGCCCTCGTGGACGCGCGCGGCAGCGTGATGGGCATCAACTCGGTCAAGATCGCGGCGCCTGGCGTCGAGGGCATGGGCTTTGCGATCCCTTCGAACACGGTGCGGGAGGTGGCCGCGGAGATTCTGCGCCACGGCCGCGTGCAGCGACCCTGGCTGGGCCTGGCGCTGATGCCCCGGGAGGCGGCCTTGCGTCTTGGCCTGCCCGCGCCCGAGCACGGCCTGCGGGTGGAGCGGGTCTACGTCGGCGGTCCGGCGGATCGGGTTGGCGTCCAAGCCGATGACGCCCTGGTGGCGGTCGCGGGTCGGCCGGTCTCCACCCTCGGCGACCTGTTCCGCGCCCTTGCAGGCCGCAAGGCGGGCGACCGCGTACAACTCACCGTCGAGCGACGCGGCGTGCGCCGGACCGTCACGGTCGTGCTGGCTCCCCTGCCTGTGCAGGCGGTCGAGCGGCCCTCCGTCCTGCCGGGCGCATGAGCGGCCGGGAGGGCACGATGTGCGCATCCGTCTGGTGGTGGTCGGGCGCGAGGCGCCGTTCCTGCGGCCGGCCCTGGACGAATACCGGGGCCGCCTCGACCACTACGCGCCCACGGAGCTCCGCGCCGTGCCGCCTGCCCCGTGGCCGAACCACCCCGCCCTCTCCGAGGCCGGCCGCCTCCTGGCCGAGGAGGCCGGCCGCGTGCGGCCCGTGTGGCGTGGCGAGCGCCGCCTCGTCCTCGCTCGCGACGGCGCCCCCATGGCGTCGGAGGCGCTTGCGGCCTGGCTCGGGGAGCTCGAGACGCAGGGCGTTCGCACCCTTGCCGTTCTCGTCGGTGGTCCGGGAGGGGTGGATGCGGACCTCGCCGCGGAGGCGGACCTCGCCTGGTCGCTTGGGCCCCAGACCCTGCCGCACAGCCTGTGCGCCGTGGTCGTGCTGGAGCAGCTCTATCGCGCCCACCGCATCCTGCGAGGCGAGCCGTACCACCACTGAGGCGGCAGGCCTCGACCGCCCGTTTGGGCGGCCATGACCCTCCACAGCCTGGCCCCGTGGCTCTCGGCCGTGCGTGCGGCCGACCGCGACACGCTCCGGCTCCTGGCGGCGATCACGCACGTCCTGCCCTGGTGGGGTCGGGACGCCGCGGCGCTTGTGCGCGGCGGGCCCGTCGTCGCCCTCTTGCTCTGGACGCTCGCCTTCCTTCTCCTGCCGCCTGCCGCCCGCGCGGCGCGGGCTTCGCACGTGCGCGCGCTCGCGGGCGGCGTCCTGGCCGGCACCGCATGGGCGATCGCGTGGGCCGCCCTGGGCCTCGGCCCGTACCTGCATGGCTTTGCCCCGGCGGCCGCGGCCGAGGCCTCGGTTGCCGCGCTTCCGCTTGGCGCGGCCCTGCTCGCGCTCGGCGCCGGCGATGGCGGCGGCGCGCTCGGCACGCTTCTGCGAGCGCTCGCCGTCGCTTACGCCCTCGCCCGGCTGGCGATCGGCGCCGACGGACCGCTGCGCGTGCTTGCGGAGGCGGCGAGCGCCGCGGCGGTGAGCCTCCTCTTGGCGCACGCGGGGCCGCTGCGCGCCTGGGCCGACGACGTCGCCGAGCGCGTCGGGCGGGCGCTCGGCCTGGCGGCGCGGGGCAGCGCCCAACGCACCTAGCAGCCGCCGCGCGCGGCGGCCGCCGGCACGTAGGGAAAGGACCCACGGGACACGAATCGGCTTCGGTGCCCGCGTCAACGGACACCATGCCGAGGAGGTCGCGCCCGTGCTCCGCGCCCGCGCCGCTGGCCTGTGCGCATCGGTGGCGCTTCTCCTCGCGGCAGCGGGCGGCGTCGCCGCCTCGCCCGGCGGCCCGAACCCGGCACCCGGGGCCGGGCCGAGCCGTCGCCCGGCCGCCGCGCGGTCGCGGCCCGACCGGGCGCAGCGCCTACCGCGGCACGACGGCCCTTCCATCGGCCACCGCGCGGGGCGCTTGCACCGCGCGCCCGAGGCGGCCACGGCCAGGGCGCTCGTTGTGGGCGTCACTTTCGCAGGCGCGCAGCCGCCGGTGCCGCTCAGCCACTTTCAGTCCGTATTTTTCGGCAGTGGGCCCTCAAGCGTCGCCTCCTACCTGAAGTGGGCCTCCTACGGCCACTTCATCCTCACCGGCCGGATCGTCGGCGCGAGCGCCGCCGGCCAGGCGGGGGACTGGCTGCTCGTGCCCCACAGCCTGGCGTTCTACGCCCAGGGAAACTCGGGCATGGGCGACACCCAGAGCCCTAACGCCGTGACGGGCGGCGACCTGCTCGAGCAGGAGGTGGTCCGCCTCCTCGACAGGGCCCGCTTCAACTGGCGGCCGTACGAGGACGCCAGCGGCCGCGTGCCCTACCTGATCGTTCTGGTGAACTCCCCGGACGCAGCGCTCACCGGCGCCGGCGCCGATCTCTGGAGCTACGAGGAGTCGCAGTCGGACACGCCCATCGTCGAGGGCGGCGTGAAGATCTCCACGGTAGAGAACTACGACCTGGACGCCGCCCTGGCGAACGGCAGCGGCCAGCTCAACGGCGTCGGGACGTTCGACCACGAGTTCGCCCACCTTCTCGGCGCCCTCGACATGTACGACACGAACAACGACATCGCCGGCCTCGCGAACTGGTCGCTCATGGGCTCGGGCAACTACAACGGCCCGAGCGACATCGGCACCTTCCCGAGCGATCTCGACGCCTTCACCCGCGTCCAGTTCGGCTGGTCGGTGCCCACGACGATCAGCGGGCCGCCTGTGCTCTACAGCCTGCCGCCGGCCGAGACGTCGCCCGAGGTGCTGGAGTACCCGATCCCGGCGACCAGTCAGTACTACCTCATGGAGAACCGCCAGCCGATCGGCTCCGACAGCTGGCTGCCCGGCCACGGCCTCCTGATCTACCGCGTGGACGGCACGATCATGAACCCGTCGACGCCAGCCTGGGTGAACGACTGCCTGGAGTGCGTCACGGGTACGTACAAGAACCCGCATCCCGGCATCGAGATCATGCAGTCAGACGGCACGCAGAGCTTGGCCAAGGCGGGCAGCGCCGGCGACGGCGGCTCGCAGGGCGACCCGTTCCCCGGCGAGACGCACAACACCGCCTTCTCGGACACCACCCGACCGTCGGCGGTCGGGTGGGGCGGCGTGCCAAGTTACCTCTCCGTGTCCGGCATCACGCAGGAGCCGAACGGCGACATCCTCCTGGCGGCCGGAAGCGTGGCCGCCAAGCTGTCGCCCGCGGCCGTCGGCTCGGCTGGCGGGACGGTGACCATCACGGACCCGCTCGCGCCTTTCGCGCAGGGCGACGTCGTCACCCTGGCGGGCGCGCCGGCGAGCGCCATCATCGGCCTGACGGTCGCGAGCCCAACCAGCGCGAGCTTCACGGTGGCTGCCGACACACCGCCGGGCGCCTATCTGGTGCAGCTCACCGACCCCCAGAACAACACGACGTCGCTCGCCTACCTGTCCGTGACCGCGACCACCGCGGCCGCCGCCCCCGCCCGCCTGACGGTGAGCGTCGCCCGCGCCACGACGGCCGGAGCGCCCGTCACCGTCACGGTGAACATCGTGGGCGCCGACGGCAGCCAGCTCTCGGGCGCGTTCGGGCCGATCTGGGTGGACGGCGCGCCGGCGCCCACGCTGAACGGCGTGGCCACGACGGAGGTGTCGAGCGCGCGAGCCGGGACGGTCTCTATCAGCGCCGTCCTCTACCGCCTGCCATCGGTCGTCGGCAAGGCCAGCGTCGCCATCGCGCCGGGACCCGTCGCCAACGTGCGCTTCATCGGTCCTACGAGCGTGGTGGCCGGTGAGACCGCCCAGTACCGGGTGGAGGCGGAGGACCGCTACGGCAACCCGGTGACCACGGTGCTGCGCCTGAGCTCCGGGCAGAGCGTGGCCCTGCGCGACGGCCTGGGCGAGGTCCGCGTCCGATTCACGCATGCCGGGATCGTGACGATGGCCCCGGCCGGGCCGGGGCCATCGGCGGGAAGCCTGTCCGTGCGCGTTCGGGCTGGCGCACCGTTCCGTGTAACCTCCACGTTCTCGCCCATGAGCCCGGTCGTCGGGGAGACGATCCGGATCACGGCCCTGGCGAAGGACGCGTTCGGGAACCTCGCCGTCGGGCGCCTCACGCTGTCACGCACGACGCGCGTGCTCGAGGCGGGTCGGGCTACGTTCACGGTGGCCTTTGGCACGACGGGCGCGCACACCCTTTACTACCGGGTGCCAGCGCGCTCCAGCGTGCGGGTCGTCGTTCGCTCCCGTTTCTCGTTCCCCTGGTTCTGAGAGGAGGACCGGCGCCGACGGCCGTTCGTCCGGGTGGTACCGCCGCCCGGCGGGGCATGGTAGGCTGAGGTCACCAGTACGCTCGTTCGAGGAGGGAGCGCCGTGCCCAAGTTTGCCCACGTCTCCGGCACCCTGCCGGGGCCCAAGTCCGCCGCGCTTCTGGCCCGCAAGGACCAGAGCGTTGCCCGCGCCTTCGACGTCCACCTGCCGGCGGTCGTGGAGAGCGCCAGGGGCGCGCTCTTCACCGATGTCGACGGCAACACGTTCATCGACCTCGTGGGCGGCATCGGCGTGATGAACGTGGGCCACGGCCACCCCAAGGTTCTCGCGGCGATCGACGAGCAGGTGCGTCGCTTCACGCACACGGACTTCACGGTGGTTCCCTACGAGCCCCTCATTCGGCTGGCTGAACGCCTGAACCGCCTCGCGCCCGGCTCGACCCCCAAGAAGGCGGCGTTCTTCAACTCTGGCGCGGAGGCCGTGGAGAACGCCATCAAGATCGCTCGCTACGCCAGCCGCCGCAAGGCGGTGATCGCGTTCGAGGGGGCGTTTCATGGGCGCACGCTCATGGCGATGAGCCTGACCTCCAAGCAGATGCCCTACAAGGTCGGCTTCGGCCCCATGGCCCCTGAGGTGTACCGCGTGCCCTTCCCGTACGCCTACCGCCTGCCGGCGGACGTGCCGCCCGCCCACGCCAGCCGCTACGCGCTCGACCGCCTCGAGGAAGCGTTCCGCACCATGGTCGACCCGGGCGATGTGGCGGCCGTCATCATCGAGCCAGTGCTGGGCGAGGGCGGCTTCGTCCCCGCGCCCGACGAGTTCCTGCAGGGCCTGCGCGCGCTCACCGAGCGCCACGGCATCCTCCTGATCGCGGACGAGGTGCAGACGGGGTACGGCCGCACCGGCAAGTTCTTCGCGGTCGAGCACAGCGGCATCGAGCCGGACCTGATCGCCGTCGCCAAGTCCATCGCGGCGGGACTGCCGCTCTCAGGCGTGATCGGCAAGGCGGAGATCATGGACAAGGTGCACGAGAGCGGCATCGGCGGCACCTACGTGGGCAACCCCGTGGCCTGCGCCGCGGCGAACGCGGTGCTCGACGTGTTCGAGGAGGAGAAGCTGGTGGAGCGGGCCCGCCACCTGGGCGAGCGCTACCGCGAGCGCTTCCTCGCCTGGCAGGACCGCTACCCGCTCGTGGGCGACGTGCGCGGCCTCGGCGCGATGATGGCGGTCGAGCTCGTCACCGACCGCGCAACCAAGGCTCCGGCCAAGCACGAGGTAGGAGAGATCCTCCACGATGCCATGAACCACGGCGTGCTCGCCGCCTCCGCCGGCGTGCTCGGCAACAACATCCGCTTCCTGGCGCCGCTCGTCATCACCGACGAGCAGCAGGACGAGGCGCTCGACATCCTCGAGGCGTCGTTGGCCAAGGTTGCCAAGGCGCCGGTGCACGCCTAGCGGCGTGGCCGCCAGCGGCGATCTCTTGGCCCTGGCGCGCGCGCACCGCGCGGCCGTCACGGCGTTGTCGTGGCGCGAGATCGGGGCGCGGGCGGCGACCACCGGCATGGTCGCCGTCGACATGCTCATGGGTTTCGCCCGCCTGGGGCCTCTGGCCAGCCCCCGCGTCGATGCCCTCGTCGAGCCCCTGACGGCCTTTCTCGAGGGCCTGGCGGCGTGCGGCGTCCGCGCCTCCTGGCGTCTGGAGGACGAGCACACGCCGGACGCCGGCGAGTTCGCGGTCTACCCGCCCCATTGCCTCAAGGGCACGCCCGAGGCCGAGCCGCTGCCCGAGCTCCTGACGGCGGCGCTCTTCCGCGCGGCGACGCGCGTGCCGAAGAACGCCCTAAGCGCCTTCGACCGCTTCGATCTCGAGGCCGCCGCCCACGCGGCGGGGCTCAGCCGCATCCTCGTCGTCGGCGACTGCACCGACCTCTGCGTCGAGGCCTGCGCCCTGCCCCTGCGCCTGTACGCCAACGCGCGCGGCCATGCCCTCGAGGTGGTCGTGGTCGAGAACCTGGTGGATACCTTCG
>JAKASY010000037.1 GCA_021817625.1 Bacillota bacterium
CTGGATCGTCCTCTTCACCGGTGACTACCCGACCGGCCTGCTGGCCTTCCACACGGGCATCCTGCGCTGGTCCGCCCGGCTGTCTGGATGGCTCTTCGGCGTCACGGACGCGTACCCGCCCTTCCGGCTGGGCTAGGCGGGGTCAGCGGCGGCGAGTGGCCGCGGCCGCCGCCATGCGCTCCAGCGCCTCGGCCAGCATCGAGCGCGGGCACGCGATGTTGATGCGCTCGAAGCCGGCCCCCTCCGCGCCGAACACCTGGCCGTCGTTCAGGGCCACACGCGCCTCGTCGCGCATGAACGTGGAGAGCTCGTCCGCGTCCATCCCCAGGCCGCGGCAGTCCAGCCACACCAGGTAGGTCCCCTCCGGGTGGATGGGCCGGATCTCGGGGATCTCGCGCGCGAGGAAGTCCTCCAGAAAGGCCAGGTTTCCCGCCAGGTAGGCGCGCAGCTCGTCGAGCCAGTCGGCGCACCGCCCGTAGGCCGCCTTGAGGGCCTCGAGGGCGAAGGCGTTGCCGAACGACTTGGGCACGAGGGCGACCGCGTCCATGTGGTCCGCGAGGCGCCTTCGCAGGTCGGGGTCGGCGACGATCGCGTAGGCGCTCTGCAGGCCGGCGAGGTTGAACGTCTTCGTGGGCGCGGCGAGGACGATCGAGTTTCGCGCGTAGGCCTCGCCGATCGATCCATACGGCACGTGCTGCACGCCCGGGTAGGTCAGGTCGCCGTGCACCTCGTCGGACACGACGAGAATGCCGTGCTCGTTGCAGATGTCGCCCAGGCCCGTGAGCTCCTCGCGCGTCCACACGCGCCCGACGGGGTTGTGGGGGCTGCACAGGATGAGCATCCGCGCGCCCGAGCGCGCCTTGGCGCGCAGGTCGTCCAGGTCCATGCGGTAGCGGCCGCCGTCGAGCACGAGCGGATTGTCGACCACTGCGCGGCCGTTGCGCTCGACCACCTGGGTGAACGGGTGGTAGACGGGCCGCTGGATGATCACGCCGTCGCCCAGGTCGGTGAAGGCGCCGAGGGCATAGATCAGGTTCATGATCACGCCAGGGCCGAAGACGATCCACTCCCGTGGGACCACCCAGCCGTGGCGCGTCTCAAGCCAGTCGGCGACGGCCTGGTACAGGGCCTCGTCGTAGTCGGTGTACCCGAAGACGAGGTGGCGGGCGCGCGTCGCGAGCGCCTCGACGATGGCGCCCGGAGCGGCGAAGTCCATGTCGGCCACCCACATGGGCAAGAGATCCGCGCGCCCGTAGTGCTTCGCGAGGCCGTCCCACTTCTCGGACGCCGTGCCGCGTCGCTCGATACGCGAGTCGAAGTCGTAAGGCATGGCCGTGCCCCTCCCTTGTTTAGGTGAACAGTTCGACTTCGTGGGGCACCATCCTCGCCGCCGCGCACGCGTGGCGCCAGGTCGGGTGGCGCGACCGAGTTGGACGGGCGCGACCGCTCCGGCACCCATCTTCCATGGGGTGCTCGCGCAGGCGACGCGGATTCCGGCCTCTCGGGCAGGCACAATGTGGCGACGGACGCGGACCCGGCCGCGTAAGGCCGGCCCGTTCGCTGCCCTGAAGAGGGCGGAGGCGCCGGCGGTACTGCGCGCAGCACTGGCGCGGGGGCGAGCGATGCCCGTGCGAGCACGGGAGAGGGCCACCGACTTTCCCGGGCCACCCGCTCCGAAACTCCATGGCAGCGCCGTACCGTCAGGTCGGCGTCAGTCCGCGGCGGTGCTGACCATGGAGGCAGTCGAGGCGGCGGAACGCCAGGAGGTGGGGCTGTGCGTGCTTGGCCAGGTCGTTTCGTGGGACGGGTGCTGGAGGCCGCTCTCCTCGCAGCCCTCGTGGTGGTGCCAAGCACCGGCCTCGCGTTGGCACAGGCCAAACCCACTCCGACGCTTCCGAATCTTGACCACGCCGTGGGCTTTCCCACAGCCGGGCCGCCCAGGTCACTCCCCAGCTCCTTTGGCTTTCCGGTCTACCTGGGAGGAATGGTCGCCACGCCGCTTCTTCTCCCGGGCGGAGGGTCGATCGTATACCTCCAGCCCAAGTCCGAGGGATCGTGCTTGGGCAACGCGGAACAATGCCCACCTGCGCCGGAGCTCCAACGCTTCGCACCCGGCGGCCCTCCGAAAGGTCAATTCGAGAGGCCCACATGGACCTATACGCTCAAGCCGCCTATGGAGGCGTCCCAACCCGTCTGGTGGCGTGGCGCCATCACGTTTGCCGCGTTCGAGGATGAGTCTGGGGGCTCGCCGGCGCCCGCGCGCATCGTGCGCCTTAGCCTGACGGGACACGAGCTTTCTAGCGTTACGCTCCCGTTGCCGGCCGCGCTGGCCCAGGTTTCGATCGGGACGACGTATGCGCAAGTTACCCCGGAAGCCAACGGCCTGCTTGTGTACGAGGCTGTCGAGCAGACCGTTGGAGGGGCGCCCGCGCCGGTGCTCGAGCTTCTTGAGCCCGACGGCTCCGTGCGATGGGAGCGGTCCGTCACGCCCAACGTGCTGTGGGACCGCGGCTCGGTCATCCTCCTCGAGCCGCACACCGGCGACTTCGAGGCGTTGTCGGAGCCCGACGGCAGCCCCCTCTGGCAGGTGAGCATGGCGGGCCAAGGCTTGCTCGGCGTATCCGATCACACGATATTCTTCCTCCCTCAGCATTCCGCCAACTTCTACGGCCCCGACTACCTCACCGCCCGAAACGCGTCGACGGGTGTCGTCCTCTGGCATCGCACGCTGCGCTACGCGTGGTTCCAGGGCCTGGAGGCCTCCGGAAACGGAGTCGTCTTCTGCAACAACGAGGCCGCGATCCATTCGGCGGACCACTCCCCACCCATCTGCACCCGGTACGCAGACCTTACGGGCGCGCTACAGGCGTCGATCGTCGTGCCAAACGCACCCGCCGGCTCGGTTGCGACGCCCCTCGCCTCGTCGCCAACCTACCTGCTCGTCCGGGTGGACAAGGCTCCGTTCAAGCCGCCCCCGTCCGCACCGCGGGGTTACCGTTGCGATGGCGTCGTCGGCATCTGCACACCGGCCGCCATCTTTACCGAGGCGGTTCCATGGTCCGGCAAGGGACCAACCGCCATCCGTGCCGGCGACCCCGGCGTTGACGACCTTACGTACGACCTCGGACCCCACACCGCGGTGACCGTGACCTCGCCTTCGTATGCGTGGGTATGGGGCCAGGTCCCTGCCTCCATGTCCGTTTCGCGGCGTGGATAGAAACCGGCTACGCCGACGCGGCCGCGCCCGGGCCAGCGAGCCCTTCTGCCACGAAGATGGAATCCGGCGTAGAGCGGTGTCGGGGCGGCGCTTTGCGCAGGGTCTGCGGCATCATCACCTGCCAACCAGGTGCGTAGCCAGGGCGCGCCGCCGCCGGGATCACACGCCGCCGGGCCCAAGCAGCGGCCGGATACGATACCAGTGGGGTACGAGGCACACGTTTGCGGTACGTCGGGCCGGTGCAGGGTAACAGGATCCGAGCAGTCCGCGTCCGGTCGGCCACGCACTCGCCCGTGGGGCGAACGCCGGTCCTCTTGCGCGGCGTCGCAAGCGGCGCTCAGTGGCCGGATGCGGGCGCGACGTCCCGCCAGCGCGTGGCGGGCGGCTCGGGCCGGGGTCCGACCGACACCGGGCCGGTGAACGCGACGAGGCGTTCATCCACGTCGCGCACCTCGAGGCGCAGCCAGCGGTAAACGCCGGGCGCCGCCGCCGTCGTCCACTCGTACGCGCGACCGCCGGCCAGCGGCTGGGTGGCGACCTCCCGCCCGTTCTCGAGCCAGCGCAGGCGTCCGCCCGCGGGCTCGCCGTCGAGAGCCACGCGCAGCCGGACGGGCCGGCCGTCGTCGGGCAGGTGGTCCCCCGGCAGGTAGCGCTGGCCGCCGCACTCGGCGCGGGGATCGAGCGCGGGCCCCCGCGTCACGTAGATGCGGCCTCGCCGCACCGCGGCCAGGATGGCGGCCGGCGAGAGCTCCTCGGCCCACACGCAGGTCGCCGGGTCGCCCACCTCCTGGGGCGGCCCGCCCGGCACGTGGGACTCGCCGGGCAGGAGGTGGACGTCGCTGCCGCCGACGCCCGCGATGCGGTGGCCGAGCGCCCACAGGCGGTCCCACAGGACGAGGGCCCTCTCGGTCGCCTCGTCATTGTCCGGGTAGGTCGGGTCGTTCTGCACCTCGAGGGTGTGGAACAGGTCCATCGGCACGTCCGGCCACTGCCACGCCCAGGGGGGCAGGAGCGGGTGGTTGAGGCTGCACAGGGCCCCCGCCCGCGCCTGCTGGCGGAGGACCGCCTCCATGCCGTCGCCGCTCTCCAGGACGGGGGCGGTGCCGTGCCACAGGGGCGGGAACGTGCGGGTGCCGAGGCTGTTCCAGTGGCCGCGCGTCGAGGTGAACTCGTCGCCGGGAATCACCAGGAGCGGGGTGTCGCACCACGCGGTGGTCAGCGTGTTGTGCTCCGTGATCACGGCGAACTCCAGGCCGCGCGCCTGGGCCAACGCGGACAGCTGCTCCGCGCTCAGCTTGCTGTCGGACAGCAGGGTGTGCAGGTGGAAGTCGCCACGGTACCAGCGCGCACCCCGGCCGGCCGTGCGGTGGAAGTCGTAGCGGTCGTAGGCGTCCTGGCCGGGCGCGGCCGGCCGGCCGATCCAGGGCACGCGGCGGGTCTCCACGGCGGCGCGCGCCGGCGCCGCGCCGGCGTCGCCGTCGAGCTCGATGCGATAGCGCGGCTCGCTGCCAGGGCGTACCATCGCCGCCACGAGAAGGCGCCAGGTGCCGGGCGGCAGGGGGCCGGGGACGGCGCCCGGCCACAGGCCGTCGTCGCCCGGCTCTGCGCTGTGCCGAAGGACGAGCTCCTCACCCGATCGCAGGCCCCAGTGCTGCACGCGCGTCGCACCGTCCGGGTCGACGAGGAACAGGTTGACCAGGGCCGTATCCTCGAAGCGCGAGCAGAGCCGGAGCCAGGCCAGACCGTCCGGCACGTCGATCGCGTAGGCGCGCACGAACAGGCGGCGGTCGGCGGGAATGCCCGGCTCATCGATCGCGTGCGACCACATGGCGCATCCCTCCTCAGCAGCCGGCTGGGGCATCGGGGGCGAGGCACGAGCGGATCTGCGCGGGGTCGTCACCGATCAGGCCGAGCATGCCCGGCCGGTGCCAGAGGTGCCGTGGCAAGCCGGGCGGCAGGCTGCCGCACCAGGCGATCGTCGGCAGCGCGCTGTCCCACTGCTCCGCCCACTCGGACAGCACGTCAAGGCGCGGCAGGAGGATGCGGGCGCCTGCCTCCTGGGCGAGGGCCCAGTTGTCCTTGGCCCAGCCGGCGACCGCCGCTCCCTCCGGTGGTGCGCCCAGGAGCAGGCCCAGGCGAACGGCCGGGCGCACGGCATGCATGGCCCGAAGCGCCGCCGCCTCGAACGACGTGACGAGCAGCGAGCGCGGATCAGCCGTCGCGCCGTCGAGCCAGCCCGTGGCGTCGAGCACGGACGCCACCGCCGCCGCCACCCGCTCCGGATCGGCGCCGGCCTTGATCTCCACGTCCATGGCCAGGCCCTCCTGGGCGCACACGTGGCAGGTCTCGGCCAGCGTCGGCACGCGCGCCTGCTCGCCGTCCGGCCCGTCCGCCGCGCCCCGCACGCCGAGCGAGCGGATCTCGCTCAGGAGGGCCTGCGACACGGCGCCGCTTCCCGTCGTGGTGCGGTCCAGGGTGTCGTCGTGGAGCACGACGGGGTGGCCGTCGAGGGTGAGCCGGACGTCGAACTCCACGCCGTCGGCCCCCAGGGCGCGGGCGCGTCGGAACGAGGCAAGGGTGTTCTCCGGCCGCTGCCGGGGCGCACCGCGGTGCCCGTACACGAGCACGGTGCCGGGCGTCGACAGCACTCCCCTGTCGCTGAACGTGGCGGCTCCCTCCCTTGCCTGCGGTCCGCGCCCTCTAGCGGGCGCCGCCGCCGATCGAGACGTCCTTGCCGGTCAGGACGTGCATGCCCGCTATGGTCGCCCAGACCGCCACGAAGGCCAGGATCGCGAGCGCCGCCGCCCCCTGCGCCTGGTTGGAGCCGACCAGGAGCATGTAGACGCCGAGGTTGTTGAACCCGAGCATGCTGGCGATCGCGTACTCGCCCATGATGAGGGCGGCGGTGAGGAAGCTCCCGGCCAGCAGGGAGGCGCGCAGGTTCGGCACCAGGACGCGCGCCATGAGCTGCCACCAGGAGGCGCCCAGGCTCTGCGCGGCCTCCGTGAGCACCGCCGCGTTGAGCGAGGCGAGGCCGTTGTCCACGGCCCGGAACAGGTAGGGCAGCGAGACCACCACGTAGGCGCCGACCAGCATGACAGCGCGCGTGGAGAGCGGCCAGACGGCGCCGGAGTACATGCTGACCACGCCGAACACGAGGACGATCGGCGGCACCACGAACGACATGAGGCTCACGAGCTCCACCCAGGCGTGCAGGCGCGGCGCGTTGAGCCGGCTCCAGTAGACGGCTGGCAGGATCACGCCCAGGCCGACGACGACGGTGGCGAGCGAGGCCGCGGCGGAGAAGGCGAGGCCGTGCCAGAAGCCCGGCGCGGTCAGGATGCCGGCGTAGGCGCTGAGGAAAGCCTGCCTGGGCGTGTCGAGGCTGAACTGGGCGGTGGCGAAGAGCGGCACGAGAAAGTACACGGCCGCCAGGAGGATCACCAGCCAGGCCAGAGGGCGGGGCCTACGCACGGCCCTGCCCCCTCGCGGCGCCGCGCTGGAGGAGGAAGGAGGCGGCGAAGGCGGCCGCCATCACCACCACCATGCCGACGGCGAGCGCGTCGGCCAGGCCGGGGTTGAACAGGACGTTTCCGCTCATCTCGTCGCCGATGAGGAGCGGCACCAGGTTCACCTCGCCCGACGTGAGGGCGTAGGCCGTGGCGTACGCGCCGAAGCCGCTGCCGAACAGGAGGAGCAGGGCGCCGAGCAGGGGCGCCCGCAGGATGGGCAGGACGACGTGCCAGCTGTACTGCCAGCCGCTCGCGCCCAGGATGGCCGCCGCGTCGCGCCAGCGCTGCGCGGCGTCCAGCGCCGGCAGGATGAGCAGGACCATGAGCGGCGTCTGGAAGTAGAGGTACGTGAGCACGAGCCCCCACAGGCCGAACAGGGTGAACCCGCTCTGGTACAGGGAGAAGCCGACGCGGTGCGCGAGGAACAGCGTGACGATGCCGAGCGGGCCCAGCGCCGACGTGAAGGCGAACGCGAGCGGCACGCCGGCGAAGTTCGAGGCGACGCCCGAGAACGTGACCATCGGCGTGCGGATCCAGGCCGGAAGGCCGCCGGCCACCACCGCCCAGGCGATGGCCAGGCCGAACGCGCCGCCCAGCACGGCGCTGTAGCCGCTCACCTCAATGGTCGTGGCGTAGGCTCCCAGGTACTGGGGCTGGAGGAGCGCGGTGAGGTTCGACGTCGTGAAGTGCCCGGCCGTGTCGCGCACGCTGCCGATGAACAGGGCGGCCGACGGCAGGGCGAGGAACAGGATCGCCACGAGGGCGAAGGGCACGAACCACGCCGCGTGCGCCGCCAGGCGCAGCGACTGGCTGCGCGGCGGCACTGCGGCGGGTGCGGCCGACAGGGGAATGCCGGCGGCACGCATGGCGGTGCCTAGGCGCCCGCGACCTTCGGTCCCCACTGGGCGGCGACGACGGCGGCGGCCTTGTTGCTCTGGGCGACGGTCGGGAACACGGCCTTGGCGTAGCCGGAGGCGGGCGGAAGCTTCTTGGCCATGCTGGCCGGGATCACGCCGCGCCTCGCCAGGTCGTCGTAGCGCGCAGGATGGGCGTAGCCCTGAAGCCACAGGAGCTGGCCCTCGTCGGAATACAGGAACTCCTGCCACAGGCGGGCGGCGTAGGGGTGGAAGGAGTCCTTGGGGATGGCCTGGCAGTAGTAGCCGCCGATCACGCCGCTCGCGGGCAGCGCGACCTCGAACGGCGGGCTTCCCTTGAACGCGTCCTTGTAGCCGAGGAGCAGGTAGTCCCACATGATCGCGATCGGCGTCGTGCCGCGGCTGATCGTCGCCTGGGTGTTGGCGACCGGCACGAAGTTGCCGCGCTTCTTCAGCTCGGCGAAGAAGGCGATGCCGGGCTCGATGTTCTCGAGCGAGCCGCCGTTCGCCAGCGCCGCCGCCCACACCGCCATGAACGCGTCCTGGGCGCTGCGCGGGTCGCCGTTGATCGACACCTGGCCCTTGTACTCGGGCCTCAGGAGGTCGGCCCACGCCTTCGGCATGGTCTTCACCACGGCCATGTTGGCGCCGAAGGCGATGACCCCGTAGTAGTCGCCGACCCAGTAGCCCTGAGGGTCCTTGAGCGAGGCGGGGATGGTGTCCCAGTGGCTGTTCTTGTAGGGGGCGAACAGGTGCTGCGCCTTGCCCTGGGCGGCGAAGGACGGTCCCACGTCGACGCCGTCCGGCTCGAGGGCCGCATTGGACTTGTCGGCGACCACGGCCTGGATCTCCTGGCCGGAGCTGTCGTTGGGGGCGATGTTGTTGATCTTGGTGCCGTACTTCTTCTCGAACGCGGCGATGATCGCACCGTAGTTGGCCCAGTTGAGCGGCAGCGCGATGGTGTTCAGGGTGCCTTCCTTCTTGGCGCCGGCCTCGAGGGTGGACAGGGCGATCGCCTCTCCGGTCGCGAACGGGCTCGCCGAGTGCCGCGCGGCGGCGAGGGCGCCCTGGGCCACCAGCTGGGAGAGCGGGCCGGCGGCCAGGGCGCCGGCGGCGACGCCGGCTCCCAGGCGCAGGAACTCGCGGCGCGAGATCGACTCCATGGTCGGTTCGGCTTCCTCGGTCACTGTGATTGCCTCCCTGTACGGTCAGATCGTCTCGTCCGGGGCGCCGCAGCGCCGGCCGGCCGGCGGCGACGGCGACCGGCGGGCCGCGGCCGCCGCGCGGGGCGTCGCTCGGCATCGTCAAGCCCCCGCCGCCCGCGTGGCGGGCTCGGCGCCGTCGGCACGGCGCGTCACGACGGCGTGGGAGGGAAGGTACACGCGCACCGCGTCGCCGACGGCCAGGTCGACGGCCAGGCCCTGCTGGGCACGGTCCATCCACAGGTCCTGGCCCGAGACCGAGACCTGCACAAGCGTGTGGCCGCCCAGGTAGACCACGTCGCGCACGCGGCCCTCGAGGGGGCTCGAGGCGCCCGCGGGGTCGGGGCCGAGAGCGACGCGCTCGGGCCGCAGGCGGATCTCGACCTCGTCGCCGGCGACGGCGCCTTCAGGCAGCGTATCGAAGGACACGCGCTGGTCGCCGATCCGGCAGGTGCCCGTCGCGGGGTTCTCCAGCACACCGGCAAGCCGGTTGGTCGTGCCGACGAACTCGGCCACAAACGGCGTCGCGGGCTGCTCGTACACCTCGCGCGGCGTGCCCGCCTGCTCGACCCGTCCCTGGTGGAAGACGACGATGCGGTCGGAGAGGGCAAGCGCCTCTTCCTGGTCGTGGGTGACGTACAGCGTGGTGATGCCGAGGGACCGCTGGATGTGGCGGATCTCGCCGCGCAGGGCTACGCGGATGCGCGCGTCCAGCGCCGACAGGGGCTCGTCCAGGAGGAGGACGTCCGGCTCGGGCGCCAGGGCGCGGGCCAGGGCGACGCGCTGCTGCTCGCCGC
>JAKASY010000038.1 GCA_021817625.1 Bacillota bacterium
CCCTCGCGAATCGACCAGAACTGGCGCTGCAGGCTCTGCGCCACGTCGCGCGCGACGGGCTTGGCCCCGCTGCCGTCAGCGACCACGATCACGCTCACGCCCGGGTCGGGCACGTCCGCCCAAGGATATCCCTGCAGCACCGACACGCTCCAGACCTCGGGGTGCGCCTCCTCGGCGGCGCGTGCGCTGCGCATCAAGGAGGCCATCGGCTCGAGCGACGTCTGGCCGAGCTCACCGGGCAGCAAGAGGGGCAGGCGCGCCACCACCATCGCCGGTCGCGCGCCCGTCGCGGCCATGCGCCAGAGCAGCGCGGCCGCCCGATAGCCGGTATCCCAGGTGTCGCGATGCGGTGCGGTTCGGTAGGCCACGAGGGCGTCAACGCTCCGCACCACGCGGTCCGAGGGCGTGGCATGGAGGTCCAGCGTGGCGACGACGGGCACATGCGGCCCGACGCACGCGCGCACGGCGGCCGTGAGATCGCCCTGGGCGTCATCGACGCCGCGGACGGTGGCGCTGCCGTGAAGGCACAAGAGCACCCCGTCGACCGGCCCTACCCGGCCGAGGGCGTCGAGCAGGCGGCCGCGGATGCTCTCGTAGGCCGTCGTCGCGATGAGCCCGGAGGGTGTGGCGGCCGCCGCTACCGTCGGCACGATCTCGACGCCCGGGCGCTCTCCCAGGCGGGCCAGAGCGCCCGCGCACTCGCCCTGTCGTGCCCCCGCCGCCGCCAGGAGGTCGTGCCCCGTCTCGAGCGAGAAGTCGGCGAGGTCCGTGGGCACGTGGCTGAAGCTCGCGGACTCGTGCATGAACAGGCCGACCGCGATTCTCATCGCCGCTCCCCCTCCGGCTGCATGCCCGCGTGTTCGGCCGGCGGCGGCGCCGTCTCCTTCAGGTGACAGGCCACCTCATGGCCGGCCTCGCCCCCGACCGGCCGCGCCGCCGGCACGACCTCGCGGCATACGTCCATGACGAACGGGCAGCGCCGCGCGAACGCGCAGCCCGCGGCCACGGGCGTGCGGTCGTCGGCTGCGGGCACCGCCTGGGTGATCACCTGCCGCCTCCGCTCCAGCGTGAACACGGAGGAGAGCAGGAGGCGCGTGTACGGGTGGCGTGGGCGCGCTACAACGTCGTCCGTCGCGCCCGACTCGACGATGCGCCCGGCGTACATCACCGCCACGCGGTCGGCCACGTAGCGCGCGCCCGCAAGGTCGTGCGTGATGTAGAGCATGCCGAGGCCCCGCTCGCCGGCGAGGTCGAGCAGGAGGTTCATGACGCCCATGCGGATGGAGACGTCCAGCATCGACGTCGGCTCGTCCGCGAGCAGAAGGGCGGGCTCGGCCGCGAGGGCCCGGGCGACGACCACCCGCTGGCGCTGCCCGCCCGAGAGCTGGTGGGGGAGCTTCGCGAGAAAGTCCGAAGCGGGCGTGAGGCCCACGGTCTCCAGCAGGGCCGCGGCCCGGGCGTCGGCCTCCGCACCGGTGGCCGCGACGCCAAGGGCGAGCATCGGCCGGATCAGGTGGTGGCGCACGTTTTGCACGGGATTGAGCGCGGCGAAGGGGTCCTGGAAGATCATCTGCACGCGCTGGCGGTAGCGCCGGACGCCCCGACGGTCTCTGGCCGCCGGGGCAGGCTCGCCCTCCACGAGGATGCGGCCGCGCGTCGGCTCGATGAGACGCGCCACCACCGAGGCGAGCGTGGTCTTGCCGCTGCCGCTCTCGCCCACGAGGGCGACCACCTCCCCCTTTCGCACGTGAAGGTCGACGTCCTCTACGGCGCGCACCGTGCGGTGCCGGCCCAGCCCCGCCGACACGGAGAAGTGCTTCGAGACGCCCCGTACGTCGAGGAGCGCTTGCGACGACTCACTGCCCAAGGTGAAGCGCCTCCTCCCCGCGATGGCAGGCGACCAGACGCTGGCCGCCTCCCCACTCGCGCAACGCGGGCACGGATGCGCTGCAGCGCGGCTGGGCGAACGCGCAGCGCGGGTGGAACGGACAGCCCGGCGGCAGGGCCGTGATGGCGGGCGGCGAGCCCGGGATGCCCGCCAGGCGGACGCGGGGTCCGGTCAGCGTGGGAAACGACCGAAGCAGGCCCTTCGTGTAGGGGTGGAGCGGCAGCGTCGCCAGCGCCTCCGCCTCGCTTACCTCCATGAGGCGGCCGCCGTACATGACGGCGATGCGGCTGCAGAGCTCGAGCAGCACGGACAGGTCGTGGGTGACGAACAGGATGGCGAATGCCAGGCGGCGCTGCAGGTCCACGAGCTTGGTGAGGATCTGCCGCTGCACGACCACGTCGAGAGCCGTGGTCGGCTCGTCCAGGATGAGGATGCGTGGGTTGAGCGCGAGGGCGATGGCGATCACCGCGCGCTGGCGCATGCCGCCGGAGAGCTCATGGGGGTAGCGCCGCAGCGCCGCGCGATCGATCTCCACGAGGTCCATGAGCTCGCGGGCCCGCTCGTGAATGCGGGCCATGTCGTGCTCGCCATGGGCGACGATGGTGTCGATGATCTGCCGCTCGATCGTCGTGACCGGGTTGAGCGAGTTCATCGCGCCCTGGAACACCAGGGCGATGCTCTTCCAGCGCAGCGTGCGCATGGCCTGTGGCGATAGGGCCGTGACGTCCCGGCCCTCGATCTCGATCGTGCCGGAGGTGCGGCCGACCCACTCGGGGATGAGGCGCGTGACAGCCAGGACGAGCGTGGACTTGCCGCTCCCGGACTCGCCGGCGAGGCCGACGATCTCGCCCGGGCGCACGTCGAGGTCGACGCCGTCCACCGCCCGGACCTTGCCCCGCTCGGTCAGGTAGTCGACGGTCACGGACCGCAGGCTGAGCAGGGGAGGAGCCTCGCCGCCGGTCACGCCACCCCCTCCCTTCGCAGGCGCGGGTTGGTGACCTCGTCCACGGCGAAGTTCATGAGGGCGAACGCGGCACCGAGCAGGCCGATGCACAGGCCGGGCGGCACGAACCACCACCAGGCGCCGACGAACAGCGCCTCGCCGTTGTTCGCCCAGTAGAGCATCGTGCCCCAGCTCACCGTGCTCAGGTCTCCAAGGCCGAGGAACTGCAGCGAGGCGGCCGTGACGACCGCGTACAGGCAGGTGAAGAAGAAGCTCGCCGCGGCGAGGGAGACCATGTTGGGCAGGATCTCGACGAAGGCGATGCGCAGCGTGGACTCGCCCGCGAGCCGGCACGAGACGACGAAGTCCTTCGCCCTGAGGCTGAGGGTCTGGGACCTCAGCACCCGGGCGCCCCACGGCCAGCTGGTCACGGAGATGAGGACGACGATCAGCCAGCTGCTCTGGCCCTGCAGGTACGACGAGACGACGATCACGAGCACAAGCGACGGAATGATGAGGAACACGTTGGTGAGGATCGTCAGCGCTTCGTCCACCACGCCGCCCACGAAGCCGGAGAGAATGCCGATGAAGATAGCCATGAGTGTCGTGAGCAGCCCAGCGCCGACGGCGACCTGAAGAGACGCCCTCGTGCCCCAGACGAGCTGCGACAGCACATCCTGACCGCTCTGCGTGGTGCCCAGGAGGTGCGCGCCGCTCGGCCCGACCTCCGGCGTGAACAGGGTCGCCGTCGGGTTCGGCAGCGGCAGCGCGGGCGCGATGAGCGCGAGAACCACGAACGCGGCAAACAGGGCGAGGCCGAGCATCGCCTTGGTGTTGCGGAAGAACGGCCGGAGTGCCGCCGCAGCGCGTGCGGGGCGCGGCGTATCGCTGCCCGACCCGCTGGGACCGGGGCGCGCGGGGGCGTGGGGAAGGGCAGCGAGAGCGCTCTGCGTCGGAGGGTCCATGTCGCTTGCCGTGTCAGGCACCCTCCTTGTTCACCCTGGGATCGAGCACGGCATACAGCAGATCCGCCACCAGGTTCGCCGCGAGCACCGCGATCACGATCAGGAGTAGAAGCCCCTGGATGAGGGGGTAGTCCTCCTGCTCGACGGCCTGAAACAGCATGTAGCCCACGCCGGGATAGGAGAACACGACCTCGGTCAGGATCGCGCCGGAGACGACGAAGCCCAGCGACATGGCGAACCCTGTCAGGTTCGGCAGGATCGCGTTTCTGGCCGCGTACCCCAGCATCACCGCGCGGTCTCTGAGTCCCTTGGCCTTCGCCATGGTCACGTAGTCCTCGGCGAGCGTCGTGATCATGGTGTTGCGCATGTTCACGGCCCAGTAGCCGACCGAGGTGATGACGATCGTGAAGGCCGGCAGGACGCCATGCGCCAGGACGTTCGTCAGGAAGGACCACGACAGGCCCGGCGCAAGGCCGTTCGTGTAGCCGCCGCTGATCGGGAACCATCCGGCCTTGAAGCCCGCCACGTAGAGCACGGCGAGAGCGACCCAGAAGTACGGGAAGCCCGACATCATCGTGAACACGGGCGGCAGCACGGCGTCGATGCGGCTGCCGCGGCGCCATGCCGTGTAGATGCCGATGAGCATGCCCACCCCGAAGCTGATGACGGTGGCCATGCCGACCAGACCGAGGGTCCACGGCAGGGCGTGGCCGATGACGACCCCGACCGTGGTGGGGAAGAACGTGAGAGAGGTGCCGAGGTTGCCGTGCACGAGCTCGCCCAGGTACTGGGCGTACTGCGCGGGCAGCGTCTCGTGCACGTGGATGCCGAACGCCACCTCGATCGCGGCGAGCGCCTGCGGCTGCAGGCGGCCTCCGAACTTGGCCAGGAGGGCGATCGCCGGGTTTCCCGGCATCATCCTGGGCAGGAGGAAGTTGATGGTGAGGGCGGCCCACAGGGCGATCAGGTAGAGGCCGAGGCGTCTCAGCACGTAGGCCACGGGTGGAGCCCCCTCCTTCGGAGCATGTACACCGGCGGCGCCGCTTGTCCGAGGCTAGACGCGCCTCACCCCGCTCGCCGACCAAAGCCTCTAGCAGAAGCGGGAGCCACGCCTTGGGTCAGGCGCGTGCTCCCGCGCAGCTGACGCTTCTAGGTCAGCGGAGGTGGATCGTCAACGCGGTCAGCACGGCTGCGGCATCGTTGGGGCCGGGGTCCGTGTACATGTTGGACGCGGTCGGCCAGCCGACGAACTTCGCCGTGCTGTATTCGTTCCAGAACGCGCCCCAGACCAGGGGCAGGGCCGGAAGCTGCTGGATCCAGACCTTCTCGACCGTGTTCAGAGCCGCCTGCTGCGCCTTCGCGTTGGCCGTCGAGTTGTACGTCTCGAGGGCCTTTGTGGCGACCGGCGAGCTGAAGCGGCCGAAGTTGGTCGAGGCGGCCTTGCCGATCGGGGCGCTGAAGCTCGGGTTCATGGTGAAGTTGAAGAAGTAGAAGGGGTTGGGCCCCGAGTTCGACCAGCCGATCGAGGTGTCGAACGTGCCGAGCTGCATGTCCGAGTAGTAGGCGGCGTACTGCAGCGGCTTGACCGTGACCTTGATGCCGATCTGGCCGAGCTGGCTGGCCATGAGCTGCGTGTCCTCGACCCAGTCGGTGTAGCCGGAGACCACGTTCATGGTGAAGGCGAACGGCTTGCCCTTGGGGGTCAGGAGCTGTCCCTGCGCGTTCTTCTTGAAGCCCAGCTTCTCAAGCATGCTCAGCGCCGTCTTCGGGTTGTAGGCGCTGAGGGCGTTGGCCTGCGCCCGCACGGCGGGGTTGACGTACGCGCTCTGGAGCGGCGGAATGCCCAGTGCGCTGGCGGGCTTCTCATAGCCATACTCGCCGATCGACGACACCTGCTGACGGTTGATCGCCATGCTGAGCGCCTGTCGGACGGTCGCGCTGTTGAACGGGTAGACGCTGTTGTTGATGTACAGCACGACAGGCGCGCCCTGCGGGAAGAAGTAGTGATGCGTGGCAGGGCTCGGCTTGACGAACGTGGTCTCGATGTTCGGCGCGAACAGCGCGGCCCAGTCGACCTTGCCCTGCGCCAGGGCCAGGTCGACGCTGGTGTTCGAGGTGTAGGCCGGGAAGGCCAGATTCTGGACGTAGGGCTTGCCCTTCTGCCAGTAGTTCGGGTTGCGTGTCAACACGTACTCCTGGGGGGCGAAGCTCTTCACGGTGAAGGGACCCGTCGCGACGGGATCCGGATTTGCGTACGTGGCGGGGTTCTTGATCTTGCTCCAGACGGTCTGCGGCACCGGCTCCACGTTGCCCAGGTAGTACAGGGCCGAGACGTTTGGCTTCTGAAGCGTGAACTTGACGGTATTCGGGCCGACCGCCTCGACGCTCTTCAGGAAGCTCCAGACGGCCTGCGTGTCGAGCGCGGGATACTTCTTCATCAGGTTGAACGTGTACACGACGTCCGCACTCGTGAACGGCGCGCCGTTCGTATAGGTCACGCCCTGCCGGAGATTCATGGTGAGGACGGTTGCGTTGCTGCTCCAGGTGTAGCTCTGGGCGAGCCATGGGATGGTCTTGCCCGTCAGCTGCACGAACTGCAGAAGCGGCTCGTAGATGAACCCGCTCGTGCCCCAGAGCTGGCTTGCGGAGAACGGATTGAAGTTCTGAGGCCACGATCCCTGCGGAAACACCACGACGTTCAGCGTGCCGCCCACCTTGGGCGCGGCCCGGTGCGCGCTGGCCGCCAGCGAGGCCGGCGACCCGGCGAATGCCAGCGCCGCCGCCAGGACGGTAGAGCCGGCGACGCCGGACGAGACATAGGTCCAAACCGACCGCCGCCGCGCTAACCGCGGCGTGGCGCCGGCTATCGTCGAAGCCATTCGTCCGTCAACTCCTTTGCTGCGAGCCCGTAGGCGCGTCCGCCCTGCCCGAGCCAGGCATCCACCCTGCAGCCCGCACGCCTTCGTAGTCATGGCCGATGGAAGCGCTGCTCACGGACAGGTAGCAGAGCGGCTCGGCGCCGGTGTTCACCACCCGGTGCGCCCAGCCCGGCTCCACCGCAATGCAAGCGCCCGGTGCAAGCTCGATCGTCTGGCAATGGTTCACCCGATCAACGAGTTCCAGGCGGCCCTCTCCGGACACGCCGACCACGAGCTCCGCGCCGTCGGGATCCTTGTGGAAGTGCCCCTTTGTGTGAAAGGGCAGGCCACCGACCGTCCCCGGGTGGATGGCGGTCATGGTGATCATGAGGTCCGTGGGCAGGCCAGCACGCGCCGGCCAGTCGTACACCTCGTAGATCACCGGGTTCTCCGTGAGCGCCTTTGTGTCGGCGGCAAAGTAGTCCGGCATGTCCGACAGCCGCCGAATGACGCGCACAGCGCCGTGCAGCGGCCAGGGCGGCGGGCCAAACCGTCTCGCATCGAACAGCAGGGCGATTGCTCTCATCTCCAGTGCATCGGCGGGCACAGCCCGACCGGTCACGTCGGGATCAATAACGATCATCCGAACGTGCGCGATTCTGATTCTATCTGGAGATGCTAAGTCCTCCTCCGCTCCCCACAAGAACCGGAGGACGTCGCGTTTGTGCCTGGATCGCCAACAGACTCGCAGGGCTGCACAATCGTGGCCGACCCTGCAAGTTGACCCTAACGGCTCGACCCACGCGGACCCATGGCCCAACGCCCCCGTCGCGGCGATCGAAGGCCCCGGGCCAACGGGCCCCGACGGCCCATCCCTTCGGCCCGGGCAGCGCATGCAGGACGGGGCCGGGGCGGGCGGCGGTCGTGCCTCAGGCGTCGGCGGTCGGCCGACTAGACAACCGTCACGGCAACGCCATGCTGGCGCACGGCGTCGAGCGCGGCTGACGGCGCCTCATGTCCGGTGATGAGATGGTGCACCGCGGACCACGGCGCGAACGTGTACAGACGCTGAAGGCCGAACTTCGTGTGGTCGGCCACGACAACAATCTGACGGCCGCACTGGAGCATGGCACGCTTGATCGATGCGTCTCGATCGTCCGGCACCTGTAGCCCCCGCTCCGCGTCGATGGCCTCTGTGGCCACAAAGGCGCGATCGACCCGGATGTTGCGCAGCGAATCCTCTGCCTGGGGGCCGACGAACGCTTGCGAGAGGTCTCGGAACACGCCGCCGATCATGATGAAGTGTGTGCCTCGGTGGCGTGTCAGAGCATTGGCCACGGTGAGCGAGTTGGAGATCACCGTCACGCCTTTGAGTCCTATGAGGGCGTGGGCGATCGCTGCCGTGGTTGTGCCAGCGTCCAGGAGGATCGTGTCGCCAGGCTCGGTCATCGCGACCGCCGCGCGCGCGATCCGCTCCTTCTCCTCGCGCTCCTGCCCAATCTTCACTAGATAGTCGGGCTCGTAGGTGGCCCCCTGGTTGAGGAGGGCGCCGCCGCGGGTCGTGCGGACCAGGCCCTGGCGCTCCAGTTGCAGCAGGTCGCGCCGGACTGTGACCTTCGACGCTCCGAGCTCCGCGCTGAGCCGGGCCACCTCCGCTGTACGGTCCCGCTGCAGGATGGCCAGAATGGCAAGCTGGCGGTCCGCCTTCACTGATCGATCACCTTCGATCATGGGTGTATGAACGCTTTGTCACGGATCGCTTGTCCGAGCAGTTCGCCGAGTTCGTCTGGGAACCTGTCGCGAGTGGCCCACCAGCTGAGGTCGACGCGCCTGTGGCTGCACGGTCGAGCGCGTCCAGGCAAGTGTCTGCCACGTCAACGGTCCGCACGCGGTGCGACGGCCCATTGGGTTCCAGGCACCCTGCGCCGGCTGAGAGGCGCCGTACCGGCACCCGAGCTCGTCTCCTTCGCTGGGTGTGCGTCGGGAGGGGCGGCACGGCGCGGCGGGCCCTCCAGGCACTTTCTCCACCTCAGACACCACGGCCAACGCCTACCGATACCACGTGGGATCGAGACGCCAGGACTCGAAGACGGGGCGGATCTCGATGGTGCCGATGCGCGCGGTGGGGTGGCGGGCCGCGGCCTCGATGGCCTCGTCGAGATCCACGGCCTCGATGACGTTGTGGCTACCGATCTGCTCCTTGGTCTCCGTGAGCGGTCCGTCGGCGACGAGCGCCCTGTCTTCCCGCACCCGGACCGTCGTGGCGGCGTGCACCGGGTGGAGGCGCGCGCCATGGAGGCTCACGCCCCGGGCGATGGTGTCGTCGAGCCAGGCCCCAAGCTGCCGGTCGATGTCCTCGACGGCCTTAGGCGGCAGCGCCAGCGACTCGTCGACGCAGTGGAGAAGCATGTAGCGCATCGCTCTACATCCCTTCCGTCTCTTTACGCTCATTGGTCCGCGCGCGGCGGGCCCGCTCCGGCGTCCGACACCTCGCGCAGGCGCCGGGTCAAGAACCGCCGCTCGGCCTCGTTGCATGGCAGGGAGAGCACCTCCCGGTAGGCCTGCGCCGCTTCCCCGAGCCGCCCGTCGCGGCGCAGGAAGTCGGCGCGGACCGCGGGCAGGAGGTGGTAGCCCGCCAGCGCGCCCGCGGCCTCGACGCGGCCGAGCGCCCGGGGCCGTGCTCCAGCTCGAAGAGGCTGTACTGCGTGAACGGGTACAGCCGCAGCACCCCTTCTGGCATCGGGCGCTGCCCTGCCTCCGGCCCGTTGGGCTAGGCGGTCACTGCCCATCCGCCCCTACGACGAGCGGGCGGGGCCCAAATGG
>JAKASY010000039.1 GCA_021817625.1 Bacillota bacterium
GGGGGCGCGGACTCAGGGAGGGGCCCCGCTCCCTGGTCCCAGGCGCCGCGGGGGCCTGGGCCGAGCAGGCCGCGGCCCTGCTGTACGAGCACGGTGAGGATCCATCGGAAGAGACGTAGGCAGGCCGGTCGACCGGCGCGACGGTGCAGGCGCCCACCCGGCCCGGCGCTGCATCACGGCGGCCGGGCCGCAGGGTCGTGGACATCGACCTGGCGGACTTGTTCAACCGGGCCAACCGCGACATCCGCGTGGCCCGCGTGGCGCACAAGGTGTACGACAAGCGGGTACTGCGGCTGAGCAGGTGCTGGTCGGCGCCGACGCGGTGACAGTGTCCAGCACGCGATCCCTGCCCGCGCCGGCCCGAGGCTCGCGTGGTGACCGTCGTTGGGGTGTTGCCTCGGGGTGCGGCGTACAGGCGGCGGTAGGCCAATGGTGACAAGAAAACCGGGGAACCAGGCGTTGCTCCTCCAACTCTTCGGGCTCGAGTAGGTCCGTTATCCCGAGGATGCGGGTGCGAGATCCGCACGCTGCCTGCTCCGGCCGGCAATTCGAACTTCTAGCCGTACAAGTTCGGTGAACAGGTGTGGCTCCTCTGCTCGCCGGAACGTGCATCGGTCCCATGAAGGCCCTACCCGCGGCGACGCGGGCGGGTGACCGGAAGCAGGAGGCGGGAGTCCAAGAACCGCTCCGGCACGCCCGCGCCAATGCCGGACCCTGAGACCGAAGGGAAGGCCATGAGGCCGAACCGGAGCAAGCGCCCCCTCGCCATGCAGGACGAGGCGCACCTCAACCGCGCCCGGCCCCTCGGGCGCAAGCAGCACCTTGCGGTGCATCCGATCGGGGCCCTGCTTTGTAGCGGGGCCTCGGTCTGTTTGTGGGCGTCGTCACCGGGCTCAAGGGCCGTGGCTCGGCGTGGTGTCGGACGGTCGGAGTACGGTCGGGGCGAGTCTTCGTCGCCTGGAGCGAATCGCCCTGGCGCGCTCCGTGCCCGTGCTTCCCGACCCCTGCTTACCGAATGCGTGCAACTGTTCAGCCTCGGACCATAGCCACCTGCTGCTCTTTAGCCCGGGATGCTCGACCGGAACGTGAGGATCGTGACGACCAGGGTGGCGATGACGATGAACGCGCCGGTGCCCATCATGCCCATCTTCTGCTTGCCGCTGAACGCGAGGCTCGCGGCGCACATCGCCGCGCCGATGATCAGGAGGCTGTCCTCGAACTCCTGGGCGAGCGGGATGAACTGTCCCATGGCATCTCCTCCGCGGCGTCGGGGCGCACCAGAGCCGTTGCGGCGCGGGCCCGTTGGCTCTAGGGTAGAGGCGGGGGATGGGCGTGTCAACGCGGCCGTCCCTCGGGGAGGCGGTCATGGCGGTCACGACGGGCGAGGCGAGGCCGCTCGGGTCGATGCTGGAGCGGTTCGGGGCCTTCCATCACATGGATGAGGGCGACCTTGCGGGGTTTCTCGGGCTGGGCGTCGACAAGCTCCCCCTCTTGCGGGAGGAGATCCTGCCCGAGGAGCGCGCGCCGGAGTTCGCGAGCGAGGTCGAGCGAATCGCGGCCCGCACGGGCGCGAGCGCGGCGCGACTCATGCAGCTCGCACGCATCGTCAAGCTTCTCCGCTAGATCGACAACTTCTGTCAACGTCTAAGGTTGGCGTTGCCCGGGCGCCGTGGTATAGTGTGCTCGGCCAACTGCGCGAGAGGTGGAGCCGATGCACGAGGCCGAGGCGATCGCGACGTTCGTCCTGACCGCTGCGCTCGCGCTGCTGACGGTCGTCGCGCTCGTCCTCCTCGCGGTCGTCGCCGTCGTATCCGTGCGGGTGGCCGGCGCGATAGAGGCGGCCGCGCGTGACGGCGCCCGCGCCATGCACGCCGCGGCGC
Organism: Bacillota bacterium; assembly: GCA_021817625.1. Next base: position 1,881 of record JAKASY010000039.1, read on the forward strand.
AGACCGCCCAGTCGGTGGCCCGCATGACGCGACGGGCCGAGCGGGGGGTGCGGCGCCTCGGGCGCGGGCTGGCGCGCTTCACGCATCTGGAGCGGCTGCTCGGCGGACGCGGCGCGAGCGTCGTGATGGCCGTCCTGGCTGGCCTGGAGAGCGCTGGCGTGGCGGTCGAGGCGTTCAAGGCGGTGCGGCGGGACCAGGCGGCCAAAGACGAGGCGCACGAGGCGGGGACAGGAAGCGGAGAGGGGGGTACGGCGCATGTCGGATGAGGGTCAAGAGCGCAATCGCGCACTGGTGACGGGCCTGCTCATTGGCGGCCTTGCAGGGATTCTCGTTGGCATCCTTCTCGCGCCCCAGGAGGGCGAGCGCACAAGGAAGGTGCTCAAGGATCGCGTGGGCGAGCTGGCGACCGCAGGCGCGGCCATCGGCGGACTCTTGGCCGACGTCGCGACCGATGCGGCCGGCACCGTGGCGGGCCAGGTCTCGGGCGCGGCCGACCGCGTGCGCGGCGCGGTCGGCGAGGAGGGCAGCGTGCGCCGTGTCGTCGCCATGGGCAAGGAGACGGCGACACGCGAGCTCGAGCGCCTGTCCGGCACCTACCGGGCGATCTCCCGCGACCGTCGCTCCGCGGCGCCCGAGACGGCGGCCGGCGGCGAGACGGATGGCGACCCGTCGCCCGTGACGGAATAGCCGCCGCGGCCCACACGGAGGGCGCCCGCCCGGGTGGTAGGCGCCCTTTGGCGTGCCGGGACGTGGGTGACGGGCAACTGGGGCGTGCGAGCCTACCCGCGACGCTGCCAGGTGGGGCCGGCGTCGCCGGGCGCAGGGTCCGACCGGCGGGCGCGGGCCGACCCTCGCGCGCGCAAGGCCTAGCGCCTAACCGGTCCGTCGTGGGCGACGGGACCGTGCCAGCGCAGCATGCCGCCGGCCATGTTCCTCACGTTGCCGAAGCCCGCGCGCAGCAGGATCCGCTGGGCCTCTGCGCTGCGCGCTCCGCTGCGGCAGACGACGATGTACTCCGCTTCCCGCTCCAGACGCGCGATCTCCTCGACCAGGCGGTGAAGCGGCAGGTGGACGGCGCCCGGAACGTGGCCCTCGCGCACGAACTCGGCGGCCGTGCGCACGTCCAGGATGGTCGGGCGGTTCCCCTGGCTTAGGTGGTCGCGCAGGTCTGCGGCGGAAATTGTCGCCGGGCGCGAGTCCCGGGGCTCGAACAGCCTCAACGATGGCCCTCCTCGGTGTTGTGTGTGCTGGCCGCCTGCGCCTAGCGGACGGCCTCGGTCGGGTGCCCCGCGCCCAGCCACAGCGCCATGCCGCCAACCACGTTGGCGACCTTGAAGCCGCGCTCGGCAAGCCAGGCGGAGACGGCAACGCTGCGGTTGCCGCTGGCGCAGATGACCGCGTACGGCGTGGCCCGGTCGAGCTCCGACAGCCGCCCCGTGAGCTCGCTGAGCGGCATCAGCGTTGCGCCCGACACGACGCCCGAACGCCACTCGTAGGGCTCGCGCACGTCGAGAACCTGCCAGTGCTCGAGCCCCTCGCGCAGCGCGTCCGGCGTGAGGTCCGCCACCTCGACCACCGGCAGGCCAGCGGCGCGCCAGCCCTCCACGCCTTGGCCATACTCACCGTCAACCCGAAAGCCGGCGGCGGTGAGCGCGGCCGCGGCGGCAGTGGCTATGGTCTCGTGCTGGGCCACGACGGCGATCGGGCGGTCCCAGCCGGCGAGCGCCTGGCGCGCCATGGCGTCGTAGCCCTGGCGCCGGAAGGGAAGGTTGTAGGCGCCCGCCGCGTGGCCCTGGGAGAACGCATGCGCGTCCTGGGTGTCGATGATCAGGAGCTCGCGCCGGGCGGCGCGGGCCGCGATCTCGTGCGCGGTCATGATCCCACCGCCCCGCGAAGCATCGCCTCAAGCGCCATGGGCGCGGCGAACGGGCGGTCGCCAGCCGCCGCGGCGGTCGTGGCCTCACCAAGGTTGCGGCGTCGAAGCGCGGCAGCGTCCGCGGGCGGCGGCTTGCGAAGAGCCAGGACCCGCTCCACGAATGCGTCGCGCGGCGCGATCTGCAGGAGATGGTTGTGGCGGCGCTCGAAGCCGATCGTCGAGCTGGCCTTTCGGCTGAGGAACAGGCCGCCGCAGCTGGACCCGCCAAAGTGCGCGGGGTAGATCTCCACCGTGTCGGGCAGGGTCAGGAACTTGTCGTGGAGCGTGCCGAAGAGGACCCGCGCCGCGGCGCGGGCGCCCGCCTCGTCGTCGGCCGCGAGGTCGGGGCGGCCGACGTCGCCGACGAACAGGGCGTCGCCGGTGAGCACTGCCCACGGCTCCGGACCGCGCGCCCTGTCGGTGACGACCAGGGAGATGCTGTCCGGCGTGTGGCCGGGTGTCTCGAGGACGAGCGCGTCGAGCTGGCCGAGGGCGAGCCGGTCGCCGTTGTGGAGAGCCTGAAACGGAAAGGCGGCGGGCGCGGCGTGGTGCAGGCCGACGGGAATCGAAAGCACGCGGGCGAGAGCCGCGGCGGCCGAGCGGTGGTCGGCGTGGACGTGGCTGTCGACCACAAGGCGTGCCTTGAGGCCCGCTTCGGCGAGCGCCAGCACGTATGCGTCCAGGCCAAGGCTGTCTAGCGGGTCGACGACCAAGGCCTCGCCGCTCGTCTCGTCGCCAACGATGTACGACGCGCAGCCGCCTTCCGGGTCTGTCAAGGGCAGAAGGACCACGTTCGGGACCTCCTTCCGGATCGCGGTGGGTTGCGACTGATACCCTACAGGGTATAATCTCGACACGTCAAGTGGGTGCGATCGTGCGATGGGAGGTGTGAGCCTTGGTCGTGGCACACAGCGTGACGGTGCGCGGCCGTCCACGCTTCGGCCAGCCCAGGCGCGACGCAGCGCCTGGCGAAGCGCGGCACGGGGGAGGCGGGCCAAGCCGGTGAGCGCTGGGCCGGCGCCCACGTGGACGCGGTCGCGTGTCGTGACGGGCATGCGTGGACCGGGGTGACAGACATACGCCCGCCACGAGCCGATAGCGGCGGCCTTGCGCCTCGTACGTCAGGGTGACACGACGCTCCTCGGCGCCGGCGCAGAACGGCCGGAGTGCATCTTATACCATGTAGGGTATGGGTAGATCGCGCGCGCTACGCGGACTCCCGATCCGTGCCGCCGCCTGCCACCCGGACCGACGGCGTTCGAGCGGGCATCGCGCGCTCGAGGCGGACGACTTGCCATGCCAAGCCACGAGAACGGAGGACGGCCATGCACCTTCCCGATCTTGCGATGTCGGCCCGATCGCTCCTGTCCGGGGCGATCGTGGGCTATGTTCTCGGCCTCGTGGGCGGCGGTGGCTCGATCCTGGCGGTGCCGCTGCTGGTGTACTTTGTCGGCTACCGGGACCACCCGCACGTCGCGATCGGCACGACGGCCCTGGCCGTGGCCGTGAACGCCATCATCGCCAGTGTGCCGCACTTCCGCCGCGGCCACGTCGATCTGCGCAGCGGCGCCTGGTTTGCCGCCGCGGGCGTGCTTGGCGCGACGGTCGGGTCGCGCCTGGGGCTTCTCGTGGATGGCAAGCGGCTGCTCCTCATGTTCGCCGCGCTGATGGTTCTCGTCGCAGTGCTCATGTGGCGTCGAACCCTGGTGCCGCAGACGGGGCGACCCGACGCTGGGGCGCACGAGCCGCCTCGGCGGCGCGGTGCCGTGCCCGCCGCGGCCGTGGCCCGCCTCGCCGCCACGGGCCTCGTCGTCGGCGCCGCGTCCGGATTCTTCGGCATCGGCGGGGGCTTTCTCATCGTGCCCGGGCTGCTCGCGGCGACGGCGATGCCGATGCTCACGGCCGTAGGCACCTCACTCCTGTCGGTCGCCGCCTTCGGGGCAACGACCGCCGTGCAGTACGGCCGGGCCGGCGCCGTCGACCTGCCGATCGCCGTCGTGTTCATCCTGGGCGGGCTCGGCGGCGGCCTTGCGGGCGCCATGTCGGGTACGCGCCTGGGCGGGCGCGCGCTCACGCGCGTGTTCAGCGTCGTCGTGGTCGCGGTGGCTCTCTACATGGCCGGCAACGTGCTCCACTTCGTCTGACCAGGGCGCCCGGATGGCGGCCCTTCGAACGCCGCGTGACGGACCTTCGGCGGCCGCGCGCATCGACACGACGCGCCGCTTCCAGGCCCGAACATGGTGGCGGGACCCAACGGTCCCGCCACCCTTGTCGCCGAAGGGGCGTGACGTCTTGACGGGTTCTGCGCCTCGCCTCAACACCTTCAGCATCACCGCGCGCTGTGCTCGCACCGGCCAGCTCGGCGTCGCACTCTCGACCAAGGTGCCGGCCGTCGGCATGCTCTGCCCGTTCGCCGAGGCGGGCGTCGGGGCGGTCGCCACGCAATCCTTCGTCAACCCCTATCTGGGCATCTGGGGCCTGGAGCTCCTGCGGGCAGGCGCCACCGCCGACGAGACGCTCAGCATCCTGCGCCGCCGCGACCCCGAGCCGGAGCGCCGCCAGGTCGCCGTGGTCGACCGCTGGGGCGGTAGCGCCGCGTTCTCCGGCGCGGCCTGCGACACCTGGTACGGCGACCGCGGGCACGACGGCGTGGCGATCGCCGGCAACATGCTCGTCGGCGAAGAGACCCTGATCGCGATGGACGAGGCGTTCGGCGCCGCTCCGGCGCTGCCGCTGGCCGAGCGTCTCCTCGCGGCGCTCGCCGCCGGTCAGGAGGCGGGCGGCGACAAGCGCGGCCGCCAATCGGCGGCGCTCCTCGTCGTGGATCGGGAGGCCTATCCAGCCCTGAGCCTGCGCGTCGATGAGCATTCCGACCCGGTGGCCGAGCTGTGGCGGGTGTACGAGGTGGCGCAGCGCGACCTCGCCCCGCTCCTTCGCATGCTGCCCACGCGCGACATGCCGGCGGGCGCCTTTGATCTGGCAGAGGCGCGCCGCACGGGGCTTCTCCAGGACGGACGCTAGGGTTTTCGATGCGCACATGAGAGAGGAGTGCCTGGCAATGCGTCTTGGCAAGCTGCCCAGAGCCGCCCTTACGGGCATGGCGGCCGCGGCGGCGCTCATGGCCGCCGCGCTCGTCCCGACCGTGGGCGTGACCGCGTCGTCGCCCTCCTCGCGACCCCTGGTGGTCGCGTACGATGCCGACGCCGTCAGCATGGATCCTGCACAGGTCACGGACATCAACACGATGCAGGCGCTCACGCAGATCTACCAGCCGCTGGTGGCCTGGTCGCCGACCGTGAAGGGCAAGCTCGTGGGCGTCCTGGCGACGTCATGGTCGCACAACCCGAGCGACACCCAGTACACCTTCCAGCTCCGCCACGGTGTGCGCTTCTCCGACGGCACGCCGTTCAACGCCGAGGCCGTCGTGTTCTCGTTTGAGCGCCAGCTCGACCCGTCGAATCCGGACTACAAGTACGGACCCTATCCCTTCGGCTCGTTCTTCTTCGGAAACCTCAAGTCCGTGGCGGCCGAGGGGCCGTACAAGGTCGTCTTCACCATGAAGTCGCCCGACGCCTCGCTCCTGAACCTCCTCACCACGGCGACGGCCTTTATCGTCAGCCCGACGACCGCGATGAAGGACAAGGGCACCTTCGCCCTTCACGGCGCCGGCACCGGCCCGTACGAGGTGAGCAAGTGGCAGCGCGGCGTCCAGCTGGTCCTGACCCGCAACCCCGACTACTGGGGGCCGAAGGGCGCCTCGTCGGAGATCGTGTTCATCCCCGCCGTCCAGTCGGACGCCCGCGTCTCCGACCTGCAGTCGGGCACGGCCGACATCGCCGTCGACCCCACGCCGTCGAGCCTCGCCTCGCTCGTCTCGACTGGACGCTTCGGCGTGCTCAAGGGCGTCGGCCCGCACGTCTGGTGGGTGGGTCTGAACACCCTGGACAAGCCGCTGTCGAGCCCCCTCGTGCGCGAGGCGCTCAACTACGCGGTGAACAAGCAGGCGATCGTCAAGGGCATCCTCTACGACACCGGCACACCGGCAAACCAGCCCCTGTCTTCGAGCCAGATGGGCTTCAACCAGTCCCTCGGCAGCTATACCTACGATCCGGCCAAGGCCAAGGCGCTCCTCAAGGAGGCGGGCTACCCGCACGGCTTCTCGGTGAACTTCTTCGTGCCCACCTCGGGCTCGGGCATGCAGGAGCCGGTGGCGATGGGCGAGGCCATCCAGGAGTACCTGCAGGCGGTCGGCATCAAGGTCAAGATCGTCGAGCTCGACTGGGGCACCTTTCTCGGCAAGATCAACGCCGGCGCCAAGAAGTCCGGGGCGGACATGTGGGAGCTGTCCTGGATGGACTCGGCCGTCGACCCGTCGCTTGTCCTCGGCCCCCTGCTCGTGAAGTCCTCCTGGCCGCCGGGCTTCAATAGCGGCTTCTACAGCGACGCGAAGGTGAACAGCCTGGTCGCCCAGGCCCTGGGAGAGACGAACCCCGCCAAGCGCGCGCAGATGTACGCCGAGGCCGAGGCCCTGATCAACAAGGACGCGCCCTGGATCTTCGTCGACCACGCCGACGCCGTGTACGCGTACTCGAAGAGCGTCAAGGGATTCTCCCTCAACCCGACCTTCCCGTTCCTCATCAACCTGTCCACGGCATACGTGCAGTAGGCGGCGACGCTTGTGACCACGACGCGCGCGCGTGCCCCTCCGGCCACCTGCCTGTCGCGATGCGATCGAACGGCCAGGAGGGAGGAAGGGCCGTGGGACTCCAGATCGCCCGCCGCTTCGCGGCCCTGCCGGTCGTGCTGTTCGGCGTCTCGGTCATCGTGTTTCTGGCGCTGCACCTTGCCCCGGGAAACCCCGCGCTGCTGCTCCTCGGACCGCTGGCAACGCCGCACGAGCTGAGCGTGCTCACCCGCCAGCTCGGGCTTGACCAGCCCCTCTGGGTGCAGTACGGCGACTGGCTGGGGAGCTTCGTCACCGGCAACTGGGGCCAGTCGATCCAGATGCGCACGGCGGTGGCGCCCCTGGTGCTGAGCCGCCTCGCCAATACCGTCCTCTTGGCCGTGGCGGCGTTCGTCGTCTCGACCGTCCTGGGCCTTGCGGCCGGCATCCTGGCCGGCATCTTCCCCAACGCCTGGCCGGACACGCTGGTCGGCGTCGTCGACTTTGTCGGCCTGAGCGTGCCCGTGTTCTGGCTTGGGCTCCTGTTGGTGGCCCTGTTCTCCCTCACCCTGCCCTGGTTTCCGGTGGGCGGCATGTACGACGTCGGCGTCTCGGCCACGGCCGGGCAGGTGGCCTACCACCTCGTGCTGCCCACCCTCGCCCTGGCCGTGGTGCCCGGCACGGTCGTGAGCCAGATCACGCGCAACGCGCTTGTGGACGAGACCGCAAAGCAGTACGTGCGCACGGCCCTGGCCAAGGGCATGAGCCGGCGGCGCGCCCTGTTCCTCCACGCCCTGCGCAACGCCTGGATCCCGATCGTCACCACGCTGGGGCTCGAGATCAACTACGTGATCGGTGGCGATGTGCTGGTGGAGAACGTCTTCAACTGGCCCGGCATCGGGCAGCTCCTCGTCACGTCGGTCATCGACCGCGACTATCCGGTCGTGCTGG
>JAKASY010000040.1 GCA_021817625.1 Bacillota bacterium
CCGATCTGTAGAGCCATTTCCGAAGAAGGTGCTTGGCACAGGATGCCAGGCACCTTCGCGTGTGGGTCCCAGGTCATCTCTAGCCTGGTCGCCGGCATGGCGGCGATGGAGCGAGAGAGCATCACCGCCGCACCTGGGAGGGCCGCAAGGCCAAAGCAGAGCGTGGTGGCTGCACCGGGGGCCACGTGCCTTACGGCTACCGACGCGAGCGGGGGTGGGTTGGTCATACTCGCCGAGGCGGAGATCGTGCGGCGCATCTCCGTCCTGTAGGTTGCAGCATCGCTCACAGCGCACCCCACAGCTGCCAGACGTGCCGGCCCTGGTGATGGTAGTGGACACGTCCGCTTCCGCTGGGTGCCGGGCCGGCGTTTGGCCTACCCCTGCGCGAACTCGTGTCGCAGCCAATCGCCGACGAAGTTCACCGCCAGCGACACCAGGAGAAGGCTTACACCGGGCAGCACCATCATCCACCACGCCGTGTAGAAGTACTGCTCGCCTTCGGCCAGCATGTTGCCCCACGCGGGCGTGGGCGGCTGCACCCCGAATCCCAGGTAGCTGACGGTCGCCTCCGCGATCATGAACTGCGACACCTGCAGGGTGCCAACGACCAGAAGTGGCCCGATCACATTGGGAACCACGTGCCGGGCGATGATGCGGGCGGGCGACGCTCCCGTCGCCACGGCCGCGGACACGTAGTCAAGGGTGCGGATCTTGAGCACCTCGCCGCGCGTGAGACGAGCGAACATGGCCCAACCGGCGACCACCAGGCTGATGATGATGTTGCGGACGCCGAAACCGAGCACGGCATTGATGGTGAGCACGAGCAGGATGAACGGGAAGCTCAACTGCACGTCGACAACGCGCATGATGATCGTATCCACCCAGCCGCCCACGTAGCCGGCGATGCTCCCGAGCAGGAGGCCGATGCCAAGCGCGCTGAACGCGCCAACGCCGCCGACCAGGAGGGAGACGCGCGCGCCGTAGATGATGCGAGACAGCTCGTCCCTGCCCAGATCGTCGGTGCCCAGGAGGTGGTGCGCGGTCAGCGGTGGCTTGAGGATGATGAGAAAGTTTGCCGCCGTTGGGTTGTACGGTGCGACTAACGGGGCGAAGACGGCGCTGAATATGGCCACGAGCAAGATGATGATGCTGGCGACGGCGAGCGGGTGCGCCACAAGACGTGCCAGCACGCGCCGCGCGTTGCTCGGGGGCGTGAGCACGGCTGCGGCGCTCTCGGTCCCATTCGGTAGCATCGCCAGCTCGGCCACCGTGCCGCCCCCTTACGTGTAGTGGATGCGCGGGTCGATCGCCGCGTAGAGCAGGTCGACCACCAGGTTGGTGACGGAGTAGGTGGCGGACACCAGGAAGACGCCGGCCTGCACGATCGTGAAGTCACGGTCCAGCATCGCTTGGAGAAGGAGCCGGCCGACGCCGGGCCAGCTGAAGATGGTCTCCGTCACCACCGCGCCGCCGAGGAGAGTGGCTAAGTTAAGCCCGACGACGGTGACGAGCGGGATGAGCGAGTTCCGAAGGGCGTGCCGGACGAGCACCCGAGTCGGGGCCGCTCCCTTCGCGCGTGCCGTCCGCACATAGTCCTGGCGCAGGGCCTCCTGCATCGAGGCGCGGGTCAGGCGCAGGAACGTGGCGAGCGTGTACGTGGAGAGCGTGATCGTGGGCAGGATGTAACTCGCGAACCCCTCCCGCCCCGACGGGGGCAGAATCCTGAGATCCACCGAAAAGACGAGGATGAACAGCAGCCCGAGCCAGAAGATCGGCATCGACTGCAGGCTAATGACGACAAACGACACGAACGTGTCGAGGGGGCCGTCCGGTCGGACGGCCGCCGCCACGCCGAGAGGAATGGCGATGGCGAGGGACAGGACGAGCGAGAACAGTGCGAGATCGGCCGTCGCAGGCAGGTGCTCCAGAACCAGGGCCATGGCGGGCTGCCGGTAGGCAAGGGACTCGCCAAAGTTGCCATGCAGGACCTGCCACAGAAACGTTAGGTACTGCTGCCAGAGCGGCCGATCAAAGCCGAACTCCTTCGAGAACTGCGCCAGGCTCGTTTGCGATACGTTCATCGGCACGAACAATGCGGCCGGGTTGCCGGTCATCCGCAGGATGAAGAAGACCGCCGTCAGTGACAGAAAGATGACCACCACGGCCTGGGCCCCGCGGACGACGATATAGCGCTGCATGCGGCCACCCCCCTGCGCGCCTTGCGACGACACCGCACGCCCGCGTCCCAACGGACACTGAGGGCGTGCGGCGAGGAACGGTGCCTAGCGGACGGTTGCCGCTGCCAGGTTGATCTCCTCATCGGGGCGCGGCTGCCAGTTGAGCCAGTTCACGACCGCGTAGGCGTCGTCCTGCTGCCACAGGAAGATCCACGGCGCGAGCTGCTGGATCTTGACCTGCACGGCGTACCAGTCGGCCTTTTGCGCCGCGGCAGTTGTGGCTGCCTCGGCCTTCGTGATGAGCGGCGTCAGCGATGGGTCGTTAAAGCCACTGTACGTTTGATTGCCCTCGAACAAGAAGCCAAGCGTGTCCTGCGCGTATAGCGACGGGCCCCACCCAAGATAGAACATGTCACCCGCGGTTCGGTTGATGATCTTGGTCAGGTGCACTGCCCAGGCGTCGCTGATGACCTTGACGTGGATGCCGATCTCGCCAAGCTGGGCGGCCACGGCCTGGCACACCTCGCTGTCCATCGGGTAACGGCCGTTGGAGCAGCTGAACGTGAGGTTTAGTTGCGACGGCTTGTAGCCGGCCTCCTTGAGAAGCTTCTTGGCCAGCGCCGGGTCGTAGTTATACGGCTTGATCGCCGGGTCGTAGTTCGAGCTCGTGCGCGGCAAGGCGCCCGCGTCCCGCACCGCGTGCCCATCCATGATCGTCTTGATCAGCTGCGGGATGTTGACCGCATAGTTGAGCGCCTGCCGGACCTTCACGTTCTGCATGGGCCCGGGCTTCAGGTTATTGAGCGCGATGTAGTCGAAGCGCGCGCTCGGCTCAAGGATGACACGCGCGCCGCTGTGCTGCGCGACCGGGATGTCGGTGTACGGAATCTCTTCGAGGATGTCCACTTTGCCGGCCAGGAACGCCGCCAGGCGGGCGCTGAAGTCCGGAATGATGTCGAACACCACGTTCGGAATCTTGGGCGCACCGCGCCAGTAGTTGGGGTTGGCCTTGAGTACCAGGCTCTGCCCCAGCGTCTGGCTCACGAACTCGTACGGGCCGGTGCCGATCGGATGCTCGGAGAAGTACTTGAGCCCGTGCGCCTGGATGTACTTGGGGGGCATCACCAGGAACTCGATGGCCAGGAGCGTTGGGAAGTAGGACACGAACTGCGTCATGTGAAAGACGACCGTGTACGGGTCGGGCGACGTGACCGACTTGACGTCCGCGTAGTAGGGCGCGTACGCAGACTTGTCCGCCGGGTTCTTGATGTAGTTCATCGTGTAGATGACCGACGAGGCGTTGAACGGCTCACCATCCGTGAACTTGACGCCATGGCGCAGTGTCAGCGTCCAGGTGGTCGGCGTCGTTGCCTTCCAACTCGTCGCCAGCCAGGGAATCACTTGCTCGGTCTTGCCGTTTAGGCTTAGCAGAGGGTCGAAGATCTGCTGCAGCTGCCACCCGGTGGTCGCGTCCACGACGGTGTTCGGTATGAGGGACAGTGCGTCCGAGCCGAGGGCGACGGTGATCGTGTTGTGCTGCGACGCCGCACGCCTCGCGACGTTCTGCGCGAAGGATGTGCTAGGCAGCAGCGTTGCGGCGATGAGCGCGCCCGCACCGACTGCGGCGATGGTGCCTGGAATGTTGCGCACGATGGTTTCCTCCCTTAGGCGATCTCCGCCGCGACTGCCTTACCCCAGGATCTGGTCGTGCAACCGCTTGCTGCGGTGGGTAAGAACCTCAGGCTGCGCACCGACGACCACCGTGTCGTCCTGGCGGAAGCCGCCGAGCCCGTAGATGTAGATGCCAGGCTCGGCTGAAAGCACCTGGCCGGCGCGCAGCGGCGTGTAGTTGAACGCCATCGATCATGATGTTCACGAGCACGTCGCCGCGGTCGAGGCGCATCCCGCACTCGGCCCCCGTCCCATGCGGAGAGGCCGACGCCGGGCCTGCCAAGGTGCCGCACCGGACCTCGACCTTGCTGCCGGGGTACGTCTCTGCCGCCCGGGACAACACTTGACGTGTGACCTCGTGGTCCAGGTCCGATGCGAGCATGCCCTCTCTAGCCAGGGCGGCGTATGCGTCCTGGCCGAAGTCCGACAGCGTCGCCGCGTGCCTGAGCACATCCACCTCGGCTGCGGACTTGACCATGCGCAGGTCGCTGATCAGGCTGCCCGCCTGCACCCAATCGGTGCCGCCGAACCCTGCGGCGAGCGGGGAGACGCTGCTCTCCAGCGCGTCACAGGCCAGCCGCTCGGCCCGCGCACCATGACGTGCGAGGCCCAGTCGCACGAGCTTGGTCCAGTCCAGCACGCTCGCCGTGCGGCGCGCGCTCCGCGGGTGTTCGGTGTAGTGCACCACGTCCTCGACCGCCAGCGAGCCTCTTTCCCAAGCCATGCGCACGTGATTGGTCGAGAGCTCATTGAGGACCGCGAACGCGTCCCGCGTGCGAGTAACCAGGCAGGCCGCGGGGCGTTCCCACGTGGCAACGTCGAGCATGAAGCCCGACATGTAGAAGATGTTGTCCGCACCCGTCACCACGAACGCGTCGAGGTCCCGAGACTCTAAGTACTCTGCGACCCGACGCTGACGTTCGGTAAACTCTGACAAAGGAAGAAACGACACCGCCACGCCTCCCGCGGGAGAGTGAGCAGCAATTCGGCCGATGTGATTGTCGCCACTTCACGGCGGTGCGGCCAGCCATTCAACCTTTACAGGCTCTCGGCGAGCCGAGGCACAATCTGGCCACGACCCTCGATTCGCGATGTCGAGATGCCGCTCCTGCAGCAGTATTGGCCGACGGCGCAGGGCTTCGTGCTGAGCGAGGGAGGCCCATGGAGGCCCGATGGTAGGTTCGGCGCTGGCCGGCCACGAACCTGAAGGCCAGAAGTCCGGCGCGAAACCCTGTCGGCGTCTTCGCATCGGTTCCACCACCCACCGTATGCCAGTGGGTCATCGCATCCGAACCCGGAAGGGGCGCCCCCATGCAGTCGGTCTACGTCGGCACGTACCAGCCCGCGGGCAAGGACGGCCTCTTCCACCTCCGCTTCGATCCTGCCACCGGTAAGTTGACCGTTCAGAGCGCACTGTCATCGGTGACACACCCATCCTTCCTCGCCCTGCACCCGTCCGGTCGCTACCTGTACGCCGTGAGCGAGGTCCCCGGTAGCGCCGACGGCGAGGTATGCGCCCTCTCCATCGACCGGGCAAGCGGCGACCTGACCCTGCTCAACCGCCGCCCCGCGCACGGCCGTTCGACCTGCCATCTCACCGTCGACGCGACAGGCCGGTACGTCATCGCCGCCAACTACTGGAGCCCGACGATCGTCATGTATCCGATCACGCCAGGCGGCGCCCTGGGCGACACCCCGGCCATCGCACGCCACGAGGGCTCCAGCGTGCACCCGAGGCAGGCCGAGCCGCACCCCCACTCCGCCAACATCGACCCGGGCAACCGCTTCGTCTACTGCCCGGACCTTGGCATCGACAAGGTCATGATCTACCGCCTTGACGCGGCCGCGGGCACACTCACGCCCAACGACCCGTCCCACCTGCCTCTGGCCGCTGGCGCCGGTCCGCGCCACTTCGCCTTCCACCCGGCCGTCCCGTGCGCGTACGTCCTCAACGAGATCAACGCGACGGTCACCGCCTGCACGTGGAGTCGCTCAACGGGCGCCCTGGAGGAACTGCAGACCGTCTCAACTCTGCCCCCCGGCTTTGCCGGCTCGAACGCGTGCGCAGACATCCATATCCACCCGGGCGGCGCATTCCTCTATGCGTCCAACCGCGGCCACGACAGCCTTGCCATCTTCCGCGTCGACGCCGCCTCCGGTCGGCTGACGCCGGCCGGCCATGCCTCCACACAGGGCAAGACCCCGCGCAACTTTGCCCTGGACCCGATCGGAACGTTCCTCTACGCGGAGAACCAGGACAGCGACACCATCGTCACGTTCCGCATCGACACGGGCACGGGCGCGCTAGAGCCGACCGGCGAGGTGCTGCAGCTGCCGACACCCGTCTGCATGACGTTCGCCTCAGCGAGGGAGTAGGCGCCACGAAGCGGCAGCCCTTCGCCGCGGCATCACGTCACGCAGGGGCCAGGGTGCGCCACACGTGCAAGCACGAGCCCGAATCGCGGGTAAGGAGGCGCGTATGACATCCGGCGGTAATGGCGCTTGGCACGCGGCATTCGACACCTGGGCGGGCGAGCTCATGCGCCGGCGTGACGTCGTGGGGGCGGCGATCGCTCTCTCCGACGCGGGCGTGCCCGCCTTCGTGCATGGATACGGGACGCGCGACCGGGACGCGGGCCTGCCCGTCACCGTCCACACCCGCTTCGGTCTCGCATCGGTGACGAAGTCGTTCACCGCCGCGGCGATCATGCGCCTCCAGGAGGATGGCAGGCTGGCGGTCGACGATCCGGTGGCCCGCCACCTGCCCGACCTGAGGGTGCCGGGCCTCGGGGGCCCGCGGCCCATGCGCATCGAGCACCTGCTCAGCCACTCGAGCGGCCTCCCGCCGCTGTCCACGCGACGCATGGTGTTCGCGCAGGAAGGCGCTCCGGAGGACGATCAACCCATGGACGGTGCCGGCGTGAAGGACCTGCGCGTCGACAGTGGCGAGGGCGTGATGGCCGCGCTCCATGCCATGGAAATCGACCCGCTCGGGGCCCCCGGCGAGGTGTTCAGCTACTCGAACGATGGGTACGTGCTCCTGGGCGAGATCATCGCCCGCACGAGCGGCATGCCGTACGAAGCCTACGTGACGGCCGAGATCCTCGAGCCCGCCGGCATGATCGAGACCACCTTCGACGCTGCGGCCGCGACGGGTGCCGCCGACGTCACGCGCCTGTACGCGAGCCTAGCGGGCGAAGACGGGTCGCGGCACGCGCGCGATGCGGGCGCCTGGGTCAATCCCAGGGCCTGGCTCGCGCCCGGCGGCCTCAGCTCGTGCGTCCACGACATGCTGCGCTATCTGGAGCTGTACCGTACAGGCGGCATGGTGCACGAACGCCGCATCCTGTCGACCGAAAGCGTCGCGGCGATGCTGCGTCCCCGCATCGAGTGCGAGCCCGGCACCTGGTACGGGTACGGCCTTTCGATGCACGACGGGCCCGACGGTGTGCGGCGCTTCCACCATGGCGGTGGCCGGGTTGGCGTGTCGGCGTTCAATCGCCGTCGTGCCTGAGCGCGCACGGACGGCGGTCTGCCTTACCAACACCCCTCCAGCGCCCGCCGGCCGCCTGGCGGACGGCCTCCTGAACGCGCGTGTGGGCCTGGATCCCGCGCTGCCTCAGATGGCCGTCTGTCCCGCGCCCGCCGATGTGCCGGTCGACGAGCTCGTCGGCGTGTACGCCTCCGGTGAAGGAGCACGCGTGCGCATCGCCGCCGGCGGTGGCGGGCTCACGCTCGCCGTTGAGGGCCAGAACCACCCGCTTACGCTGGTGGGACGCGACACGTTCGTGGCTGAGGACGATGGCGACAGGACCTTCGTGCGGTTTCGGCGCGGTGCGGACGGCAGCGTCGACTCTATCGCCGTCGAGCTACGCGTGGTGCCGCGCCAGGCGGGGGCGGGGGGCGTGTAGTGGTGCGGTCTGCCGGAGAGCGCGGAGCGGCCGTCACGCGGTGGAGTCGAGGTGGAGCGGCACGCCGAGCCGGCGAAAGATGGCCGGGTCAAGGAAGTTGTGTACGTGGACGATCTCGCCCGCCCGGAGCTCCAGGACCTGCAGGCACCAGAGCTGCCGCCTGCCGTCCTCGCCCGGCGGCATGTACTGCGCGTACGCGGGCGAGCCGTTGAGGGAAAGCGGCACGAGGCGGGATCCCATGCAGTGCCTGCCGGTGCCGAGGTGGAAGGCGCGGATGTCCCTCGTCCCCTTGAACCACATGACGAACGGCGGCATGGACATAGCCGCGTCTTCGCTCAGAAGCTCAACGAGGGCGTCGATGTCGTAGCGTTCGAAGGCGTCGACGTAGCGGGCAAGAAGGCGTGCCGTGCGCGGATCATCGAGCGCGGGCGGGGAGCCGGTGCCGAGGTCCGCCCGCGCGATCGCCGACCTCGCACGGGCGAGGGCGCTCGTCACGGCGTCCGTCGTCGTGCCTATGAGGGTGGCGACCTCCTTTGCGTGCCAGCCGAGCACCTCCCGCAGGATGAACACGGCGCGCTGTCGCGGTGGCAGCGCCTGCAGGACGCCGATCAGGGCGAGGCGCACGGAGTCCTTGCGCACGACGACGTCGGCGGGATCGTCCCCCGCAGGGAAGAGGTCATCGTCCCGGGCCGGTTCGATCCACGCACCGTGAGGAAGCATCTCCCCGGGCTCGACATCGGGCGGGAAGGGTCCCGAAAACTCCATCGGCATGCGGCGGCGCTTGCGGGACGCATCGACGCACAGGTTCGTCGCGATCTGGAAGAGCCAGGTCTTCACCGACGCCTGGCCGAGAAATCCGTCCCGGCCCCGCCACGCCCGGAAGAGCGTCTCCTGTACGACATCGTCCGCGTCGTGGATCGATCCCAGCATGCGGTAGCAGTATCCGGTGAGCGCTGGGCGGTAGGGCTCGAAGTCGAGCGTGGCCAGCCGTCATCACCTCTTGCGCCCCCAATTCGTGCCCATGGCCGAAGTCCCTGGTCTTGACGCGATGGTGGCGCGAGGAGCGACCAGTTTCCGAGGCGGCCGTCGTCTCACGGCATGGAAGGACACATCCATCGAACAGGCTTGGATTCTGGCGGGAGGCGTTTGTCTTGGAAAGCTGGGCACCAGAAGTCGGAGCGATCACGCTGTTCGAGGACGATCTCGCCGACGCGAAGGCGTTCTACCAGAGGGTCTTCGGCGCTCCCCCCCACTTCGAGGATGACGACTCGGTCGTCTTCAAGTTCGGACAGACGCTCATCAACCTCCTCAAGACGCCTGCCGCGCATGCGCTCATCGCGCCGGCACCCGTGGGGGGCCGGGAGGCGGGGGCGCAGAGTGAGCTAACAATCTTCGTCGATGATGTCGATGCCGTGTGCGAGCATCTCCACGGTGTAGGCGTGACGCTCCTGAGCGGGCCCATCAACCGCCCGTGGGGCGTGAGGACCGCCGCTTTTCAGGACCCTTCGGGCCACATCTGGGGGATCTCGCAGGACCTGCCGTCGAGGTTCATGCTCTTCATCCG
>JAKASY010000041.1:0-4234 GCA_021817625.1 Bacillota bacterium
GCGGGCCACCTGGACGAGATCACCTACTGTGTCCCGGGCCGCATCCGCGTCAGCACCGACGCAGGCCGGTCATGGGCCACCGTCTCGACGCGCACGGTTGCGGCGGCATCCAAGAAGACGGCGTTCCCCCTCATGGCTAGCCTGCCGAACAACGCGCAGCCGCCGACCTGTACCGCCGTCGTGCCCGACCCCGTCCGGGCCCACACGTACTACGCTACGTTCACGGCGTACGAACGCAAGTACGGCGGCGCGCCACCCACGTTCACGGTGCTGTACGAGACCTTGAACGCCGGCGCCACCTGGCGCCCTGTCCAACCGCCCGCCGGCTACGCCCTGGGGGACTACGCCGGCATCCAGGCGGACGCGACCGCGGTCACCGTCCTGTTCAGCCCGTCGTCCGACACCGCCCCGCCCAAGGCGCAGACGGCGCCGTACGTGGCGCGCCGGTCGACCGATGGCGGCCGCACCTGGCAGGCCGCGAACCTTTCGTGCCCGGCGTCCGGGCCGTGCGTACGCTTCGGCCCGGCGCCCGGCGAGTTCCCCGGCATGGGAGCGGCGGCCGTCGAGCCGCTCATGCGGTCGCGTGACGGCGGCCGCAACTGGATCGGGATCGCCTGGCCGACCGGCAACGTGATCTCCCAGGGCAGCACCGGCCAGTCGGAGCTCGCGGCCTACGCCAAGGCCACCGTCCTGTACGTCGACGGCAACTCGCAGTACCCGGTGCGCGAGTCGACGGACGGCGGCCAAACCTGGCAGGCGATCGAGCTGCCGATGCTCCCCGGTACCTCGCAGGCGACGCTGGCCGAGGGGATCGATCCGTTCGCCAATCTTATGGTTTTGCCGGATGGCAGCCTTCTTGCGTCGGACAGCCAGTACCCCCGGGCGGCCTGGTACCGCCTGGCACCGGGGGCAAACCGCTGGCAGGCGGTCAACGACCTGAAGGCACCGCCCGCGGTCGGCCGCCTTCTCGTGGCGGCGGGGCGCCTGTGGTGGATCCCGGGCGTGACGCTCCAGGGCGTTAGGACCGTAGACAGCGTGCCCCTGCCGTAGATCCGACGGTGCCGAAGCTAGGCGGCCGTCCCTCGGGTGGCGCTTGCTGCCTTTCGGGAGGGCCCCTTTTCGCGTGCTCGCGCGGTAGGTTCGAGCGGGTCGTTGTATTGGTGCCGGGGCAACGATTGCGGCGATAGGGCGAGCCCAGGGTCCGGACCGGGGGGACGGAAGCGCGATCGCCTTACGCTGGGTCGCCGGCTCAAGAGAGGGCTGGTGTGTCATCTCCAGCTTTCCTGTTCCGCCAGTGTGGCAGGCTCGCTCGGCGCGCCAAGCGATTCCTGTGGCCTTCGCTTGTCAGGTCCTCCCTGCCTGTCCACTGCTACCCTGGCACAGAGGGGACGCGATGGAGCCCACGCGCTCGGGTCGTAACGACGCCCGCGGACCCTGCACGTGAGGCCGGGGGTCTCCACCCGCAACGCCTGCCCGTCGCGGCGGCTACGGTGAGAACGAACGCTGGGTTCGCGCCAGCGTCCTCGCGTCAGTCACCAGCGGCTGTGCGCACAAGCTCCGAGAGCGTGTCAGCCAGGCGCGCGCCGAGTACGGGGTCGGCGACGGTCGCCTCCCGCTGGAGGGCCTCCGAGACGATGGCAAAGGCGCGCGACAACTCCCCGGAGGTGAGCTCGCGCACGAGGGATGCGGCGAGGGGCGTGCGCACGTTCTCGGGCAGACGGTCCGCATCGCGCGCGTGGTGGATATCGAGCCCGCAGCGCAGGCAGGCGAGCTGCAGGACCACGTCCCGCATGCGGCCCACCATGTACTCCGCTCGCCATACCTGGCCGCGCCGGATGCACGTGCGCGCGTGCAGCGCGTAGAGCCAGCCCATCCCGACCAGCGACTCGGCGCTCGGGCCGGTCCCGCCCACCATCTCCGTCCGGGCCGTGCCGGAGAGAAGGCGGAAGGTCCGGGCACGCGGCCCGAACTCCGCGGCCGGCGCGAAGGCCAGGTCGACCTGGAGCGTGCCGGGGAGGAGGAACACCCGGTACACGGTGGCCCCGACCGGCATGTCGAAGTGGTGGACCGCGCCGTGATGCCGGTACATCCGGTCCGTCCAGTCCGCCATGATACGGGCGAGCGCCTCGGCGTCCGGGACGCCGAACGCGAGATCGATGTCCGACCAGCGGTCCGTGCGGCCCTCGGAGCCCGAGCCGGTCATGGCCACGCCGCACAGTCGCTCGTCCTCGCGCGCGGCTGTGACGAGCTCCTGGAGCAGGCGCTCACGCTCCTCGACGCTGAACGCTGCCGGTCCTCCTCCCGGTGTGCATCGCGGTCAAGCGTACCATCCCGACGGCCCCACGCGGCGGACAAGCGGCAGCTGGCCGCGGCGGTCGGAGACGTGCGCGCTGCGGATGTCGCTCGCTTCGGCCACCGGGCCGGGTCAGGGGGGATCCCGCGCGAGGGAGAGGGGCCGGCTCACGCCCACGACCTGGAACACGTTCACCAGGGGACCGGGGTTGTCGCCGAATAGCGAAACGAACTGAACCACCATGACCGGCACGTCGACCGGCACCCGGATGGCCGTCGTCGCCCCGGCCTCCTCGCGCGCGGCGAGCGTGCCCCCTGCGCGCCAGCGCGTCGTCGCCTGGCCGAACACGTGCCAGCCGTCGGCCTGGGCGCGCGCGAGCCAGAGCGCCTGGCCAGTAGCGCTCCCAACCGCCTTGGGCGGCATGGGGGGCGGCACGTTGGGGATCTTGTAGCCGCACAGCCGAGTCGAGGTCAGGACCACGACACGCGCGGGCGCGGGCGTCAGCGGATAGATCCACAGGCTCTCGCCGGGGCGGACGACCGCTGTGGCGGAGACAGGTGGCACGAGGGCGAACAGCGAGCCCCAGCCGTCGGTCGTGCCCGTGGCCAGGTGCGTGACAACGGACCCCTCGTTGACGCCGCCCTGGCCGACGCCGCACGCCCGCGCACCGGCCGGCGCGAGCCAGCCCAGGACGCCGGCGCCGGTGTTGGCGAAGCCGTGCCCCACGAGAACGTCGGGCAGCGCGCTGTCGGGCACGGGCACTCGGATCGCCAGGTCGGCCGCTCGCCGCCACGAGGTCCACTGGGCGATGTGCACGGGCCGGCGATTGAGCGATGCCGGTGTCGGGGCGGCCGTCGCGGACAAGGCCGGCGCGGCGGCCAGGAGGCCTGTCGCCAGGGCGATCGTGGCCAGGTCCCGCAGGCGGCGCGTGGCGGCTCGCAGCTCGTTCGCCTCCCGGACGAGACCTTCGCGGCGGCGGCGCGACGTCCCGCCGGCCACCCCTAGGCGACGCAAGTTGGAGATCCGGCGCGGCCCGTCCCGGTGGTGCGGCCGCGCCACACGCCCGGCCGCCGCGGGGCCGGAGCGCGGGCGTTGGCACCGGCGCTAGAGATACGGGGCCGATTGACGGCACGCGCCGGCAGCGTAGCCTGGACCTCAAGAGGGGGCGGTCGATTGACCACAGGGAGCGGCGGCGGCGCAGGCCGCGCTCGCGCGGTAACGCGGCCGCGCCTGGCTACGGCCGCGGGGGCGCTCCTCGCGGCCACGTGCCTTGCCTACGCCGTGCATCGGGTTTTCGTTGGCGGAGCGCCGGCCGCCGTCCCTGTCCGCGGCGCCGTCACCGTCAAGGTCGTCGACGCGAACGGCTCGGTTGTCCGGACCCTTCCCGCGGTCGTGGTCCGGCCCATGGCGCCCGGCACGGTTCGCGTCACGCGCTGACCGCGCCGCGGCCGGCGCTTGTGCGCTCGGCCTAGCCGTAGGTAGGGCCGATCCGCGCGTCCTTCAGCACGGCGTAGAGCCGAGGCCAGATCAGGACGGCGCGCGCGAGAAGATAGTCCTCGTTCGGGCTGGGCCTCTGTCGCCGCCCGCCCTGGAGAGCCTGCGCCAGGCGTACGAGGGCCCTGCCCTGCCGCCTCGCCAGGGCGGCGCTCTCGTGCCCCGTGGCAAGCGTCGAGCCCAGCCACTCGAGCGACAGCGCGACACCGGCCAGGTGGCCTGGTTCGCCCGTCGCCTCCATGGCTTGGTTCGCGGCGCCGATCAGGGCCCCGGCCTGGGCCACGGTCGCAGCCAGCTGCCGCTGGTCGGGAAGGGCCGGCTGGCGCGCCAGGCTCGTGCCCGCAAAGAGCAGGAACGAGATCGCGGTTACGAGGTTGCCAGACGTCCCGGCGCGGCTGGCCTGCCAGTATTCGTAGCCCGCCAGGTTCAGGGCCAGCGAGGCGGCCA
>JAKASY010000041.1:4244-9317 GCA_021817625.1 Bacillota bacterium
GCCAGGACCGTGGTGCCCAGCCATGGCAGGAGCCGGCGCCACGTCGGCGGGCGAGGGGGCGAGGCCAGCTCGCCGCTGCCCGCCTCCGGTGGTGTGGCGGTCATCGGCCGGCCGCCTTGTCCGACGGAATGGGCCGCAGGCTGGCGGCGACCCGCCGAAGCGCGGCGAGCGGCGCCTGCCCAAGCACGGTGCACGCCACATGCGGGAAGAAGACTTCGACCCAGTTCGGACAGTCGCCCTGCCGCCGCACGACCCGCGCGGGCGCCCCGTCGAGCCGGGTCAGCGGCAAGAGCGACGGCGCGCCATGACTCCCGGCCTCCGTCAGCTGGAGCGACGCGGCGCCGGCCCGATAGGTGGCGACGAAAGCCGCATACGGCGTGCCGCGCCCGACCACCGCGAGGGAGCGCAGGCGCCAGGACGCCGGCACGTACGCTGGCTCGCGCACGGGAAAGGGGAGGAGGCGGCGCGCCGCCGCGAACGTGGCCACACGCGCGGTGCCTGGGGCACGGCCGCGACCCAGGAGGCACACGACGGGGGTGGACGACGCGCGCGCCGGGGGCGCGGCCGCCGCACCCGCGCTGCCGGCCGCAAGGACGGCCCACACCGTCAGGGCGAGAGCGGCCGCCGCCCGCCTGGCACCTCTGGTCCTCGTCACGCGTCCACCCCTTCGCGCCCGGGTCACACCACTTTCTACCATCGGTCGCCGGCCTGGGCAAGCGGCGCTCCACCAGGACTGCGTTGGCTGGCGCCGATGCCCTCGCCCCCGTTGGACACTCTTCATCTCGTGTATAGTTAGGGAGACTTTCTATATGCCTCAACCGGAGACCGCTGGTGACATTGGGGGGAGCGCGGTGCGGGAGCTGGGCGCGACGGCGGAGCTGACCGAGATCGATCAGGCCCTCGAGGTCGTCACGGCGGTGGTCCGGCGGCTTCGCCAGTCCGCCGGCGCGGCACCGGTCCGGGCCCGCAGCCTGTCCTTGACGGAGCTGCGCCTGCTCCGGCGTGTCGCGCGCGGCGTGCGGCTGACGACCGACCTCGCCCAGGATCTCGACGTCACGACCGCCACCGTGAGCGCGGCCGTCGACGGCCTGGTGCGGCGGGGCCTGGTCGGGCGCTGCGCCCCGGACAGCGACCGGCGCGCCGTGCCCCTGGCCTTGAGCGAAGAGGGGCGGGCTGTGCTCGAGGAGGCGCGGGAGCGCCAGCGGCAGGCCATGGCCGAGGTCGTGTCCCACCTCGCCCCGCCAGAGCGCCATGCCCTGGCCATGGCCTTGAGCGGCCTCTCGCGGGCGCTCGCGCCGCGCACGCCGCCGTAGCGGGCCCGGCGGGCCGGCGCGCGTCGCGGACGTGTGTCCCCCGCAAACATCGCGTTCCCAACCGCTTTCCCATGGGGGTGCGTCGTTGGCGGCCGACACGAAGCCTGCGTCCACTCGTCTCGCTCAGCACCCCGACCGCTACAAGTGGGTGGCGCTCTCCAACACGACCGTGGCCACCCTCCTGGCGACGATCGACGCCTCGATCCTGATGATCGCCATGCCGGACATCTTCCGCGGCATCGACCTGAACCCGCTGGTGCCCTCGAACAGCTTCTACCTCCTGTGGCTGATCCTCGGCTACCTCGTCGTGACCAGCGTGACCGTCGTCAGCCTCGGGCGCCTGGGCGACATGTTCGGCCGGGTGCGCATGTACAACGTGGGCTTCGTCATCTACACGGCCGCCTCGCTCCTCCTGACGATCGACTGGATGACCGGCCCGGCGGGCGCGGACTGGCTGATCGGCATGCGCCTGGTGCAGGGGATCGGCGGTGCGTTCCTCATGGCCAACTCGCCGGCCATCCTGACCGACGCCTTTCCCTCCAACCAGCGCGGCCTGGCGCTCGGCATCAACAACATCGCCGGCATCAGCGGCGGCTTCATCGGCCTCGTGCTGGGCGGCGTCCTCGCGCCCATCGACTGGCGGCTCGTGTTCCTCGTGTCCGTGCCGTTCGGCCTGTTCGGCACGGTCTGGGCCTATCTCAAGCTGCGCGACACGGGTCTGCGCCGGCGCGAGCCGGTCGACTGGTGGGGCAACCTCAGCTTCGCCCTGGGCCTGACGCTCATCATGATCGGCATCACGGGCGGCATCCAGCCCTACGGCGGCCACACCATGGGCTGGACGAGCCCCTGGGTGCTCGGGGAGATCGCCGTCGGCGCCCTCTTCCTGTGCGCCTTCGCCTTGGCGCAGAGCCGCGCGGCGCACCCCATGTTCCGCCTGCCCCTGTTTGGCATCCGCGCCTTCATGTTCGGCGTCTTCTCCAGCTTCCTCTCGGCGATCGCGCGCGGCGGGCTGCAGTTCATGATGATCATCTGGCTGCAGGGCATATGGCTTCCGCTGCACGGCTTCGACTTCGCGATCACACCGCTCTGGGCGGGCATCTACATGCTCCCCCTGAGCGCCGGCTTCCTCCTGGCCGGGCCGGCGTCGGGCTACCTCTCCGACCGCTTCGAGCCCCGCTGGTTCGCCACGGGCGGCATGCTGGCGAGCGCCTTCGCCTTCGTCCTGCTCACACTGCTCCCGGTGGACTTCGCGTACGTGGACTTTGCCCTCGCCCTCTTGACGATCGGCCTCGCCATGGGCGCCTTCGCCTCGCCCAACCGGGCGAGCGTGATGAACAGCCTCCCGCCGGAGCATCGGGGCGCGGGCGCCGGCATGAACACCACGTTCCAGAACTCGGCCCAGGTGCTCTCCATGGGCATCTTCTTCAGCCTGATGATCGCCGGCCTGGCCCGCACGCTGCCCGGCGCCGTCGCGGCCGGCCTGGGCGCGCACGGCGTGCCGGCGTCGGTGGGCGAGCGCATCGCCCACCTGCCGCCGGTGTCGATCCTCTTCGCCGCCTTCCTCGGCTACAACCCCATCCGCTCGCTCCTGGGCGCCCACGTCATCGCCCTCCTGCCGCGCGCGGACGTGGCGGCGCTCACCGGGCGGTCCTTCTTCTCCTCGCTCATCTCGGCGCCGTTCCAGAGCGGCCTGCGCGAGGCCCTGGCGTTCGCCGTCGTCGCCTGCCTCCTGGCCGCGGTGGCCTCTTGGTCGCGCGGCGGCCGCTACGTCTACGGCGAGACTGGCGATCGAGGAGAGATGGCGCGCGAGCCGGAGGGCGGGGCCGGCGCCGCCTCGGCGGCGGCGCCCTCCGCGGAGTAGCGGTACCCACTCGCAGCGACGGGAGAGTGCACGGATGCGCATCCGCTGGTACGGGCACGCGGCGTTCCTTCTTGCCGCCCCCGACGGCAAGGCGGTGTTCCTCGACCCGTTCGGCGTGCCGGGCCCGGAGATGGCGGCGCGCGGCATCGCCTTCGCCTACCCGCCCATTCGCGACGTGCGCGCCGACCTGGTGCTCGTCACGCACGAGCACTTCGACCACAACGCCGCCGACGCGGTGGCCGGCGGCCCCCAGGTGATCCGGGCCAGGGCCGGCACGTTCGACACGCCCATCGGCAAGGTGACGGGCATCGTCGGCGACCACGACGCGCAGGCAGGCACCCGGCGCGGCATGAACGCCATCTACGCCTTCGCGCTCGACGGCATGCGCGTGTGCCACTTCGGTGACTACGGCCAGGCCCGGTTGCGCGACGAGCAGGAGGCGGCGATCGGCACCGTGGACGTCCTCCTGGTGCCGGTGGGCGGCGGACCGACGGTGGAAGCGGAGGCGGCGCTCGAGCTCGTGCGCCGGCTGCGTCCGCGCTACGTAGTGCCGATGCACTACCGCACGCCCGCGATCAGCTTCCTCGACACGGCCGACGCGTTCCTCGACCGCCTGGACCGGGTGGTGCGCCTCGACGCTCCGGCGTTCGAGACAGCCGAGCTGCCCGGCGGGGCGGCGGGCGAGACCATTGCCGTGGTGCCCACGCCGCCCGCCTGAGCGGGGGGCGTGGCCGCGAGCGCCGCGCCGGTCGACCGGCACGGCTGGTGGGTGCACAGTCGCTGTCGGCCGCTCGGCCTGAGGCGGTGGGGGTGGGGGCGACGTGACCGCGATCCGGCTACGGTCCGTCGAGGCGTCCGACGTGCCGTTCCTCTGGGAGATGCTGTACGAGGCCATCTTCGTGCCCGAGGGCGAGGCGGCGCCGCCGCGGGAGATCGTGCGCGACCCTTCGATCCGCCACTACGTGGAGGGCTACGGACGCCCAGGCGACCTGGGCGTGGTCGCGCTCGGCCCGCAGGGCGAGCGCCTGGGTGCCGCCTGGTGCCGGCTCCTTTCCGGCGCGGACCCGGGCTACGGCTACGTCGCGGACGATGTGCCGGAGGTCAGCGTGGCGGTGCGCCGCGGGCGGCGCGGAGCGGGCATCGGCACGGCGCTCGTGGGGCGGCTTATGGCCGACGTCGCCGCCGCCGGCTACCGGCGCGTCAGCCTGGGCGTGCATCCGCTGAATCCCGCCCGCCGCCTGTACGAGCGCCTCGGCTTCCGCCTCGTCTCGCAGGCTGGCGGGGCGCACGTGATGGTCGCCCACCTGACCGCCGCCCCGGGCGGCGGCGTGCAGGGCTCGGCGCGGCCGCCCTGGTGCCCTTGCGCGGAATCGTGGCCCGGGGCCGCGCGGCCGTGACTACGACGTCGGCCCGCCGGGGGCGTGCGGGCGTCCCAGGTCGCGGCGCATGATCGGGCGCGACGGCGAGCGCCACCCTGCGGCCTCGAAGCCGGCGCGTCGGAAGGCCGAGGCCGTGCCGGTGAACAGGTTCGAGCTATGGCCCGGGACCGCTGTGTCGATCGGGTAGGCCTCGAGGGCATGGGCGCCCGACTCCTTGGCGAGCGCCACGGCGGCGGCGATCAGGGCGTCGGTGACGCCGCGCCGCCGGTAGGTTCGGCGTACGTAGAAGCAGGAGAGCGACCACACGGGGCTTTCGTCCACGCGACGGCCGAGGCGGCGCTCGAGCCACGGCAGGGCGGCGCGCGGCCCGACCTGGCACCAGCCCACCGCCAGGTCGCCCTGGAGCGCGAGCAGTCCCGGCGGCGGCCCGGCCGCCGTGAGCGACTCGAGGGCGGCCTTGTTTGCCTCGCGCCCGGTCGACTTGTAGCCGGGGCCCAGGCGCCAGTACATGCACCAGCAG
>JAKASY010000042.1 GCA_021817625.1 Bacillota bacterium
CGCGGTCATCTCTTGGTGGTCCACACGGGCCACCCCCCTGTTCTCGTTCGCGCCGCGTGGCGCGCGCCGCGGTCACTGGATGCCGGAGATCGTCCAGCCCTGGACGAAGCGCCGCTGGAAGATGAGGAAGAGCACGGCGATCGGCACCGTCGCCATCACGCCCGCCGCCATGAGGTAGGGCCAGTTGGTCTGGTACTGGAGCTGGAACTGGACGATGCCCAGCTGCACGGTCCACAGGTTGGGATTGTTCGCGACGAGGAGCGGCAGGAGGAAGTTGTTCCAGGAGCCCACGAAGATCATGAGGGCGAGCGTCAGGAGGGACGGGCCGACCTGCGGCACGGCAATCTGCCAGAACATGCGCAGGCGGCCACAGCCGTCCATGATGGCCGCATCGTCGAGCTCGCGCGGGATGTTCAGGAACGCCTGGCGCATGAGGAAGATGCCCATCGACGAGACGACGGCCGGAAGGATCATGCCGAGGTACGTGTCGATCAGGCCGAGAGCGCGCAGGAGGAGGTAGACCGGCAGCATCACGGCCTGGAACGGCACCATGAGCATCGCCACGATGGCGATGAACAGGACGGTGCGCCCCTTGAAGTCGATCCTCGCCAGGGCGTAGCCGGCGAGCGAATCGATGATCAGGTTGCCAAGCGTGACCGAGGCGGCGACGATGAAGCTGTTGAGGAACCAGCGCGCGAACGGCACGGTCTGGAACACTTCCGTGAAGTTGCTCCACACCCACGGGTGCGGCCACCACACCGGCGGGAACTGCATGGACAGGCTGAGCGGCTTGAGCGCCGTGCTCAGGCTCCAGGCGAACGGGATCATCATCACGAGGGCGCCGAACAAGAGGATGGCGATGAACAGCGCGCGCGACACGCGCTGGGCGAGCCGCCGGCCTCCCGTGACCATGCCTACCCCTCCTCCACGCTCAGTACTGGATGGGCTGGCCGAGCCACTTGTTGGCGGCCACCGTGGCGCCCAGGATGACGATGAACCAGATGACCGTGGCGGCGGCGCCGAAGCCGACGTTGCCGTAGTTGAAGATGAAGTTGTACACGAGCAGGACGACCGTGGTCGTGGAGTAGAGCGGCCCGCCCGTGCCGCCCGACAAGATGTACGACTGGTCGAACATCTGCAGGGTGCCGATGATGCCGGTGACGACGATGAAGAACGTGGAGTTGCGCAGGAGCGGCAGGGTGACGCGGCGGAACGTCGCCCAGGCGCGTGCCCCATCCACTGCCGCGGCCTCCCGCATGGTCGCGGGGATGGCCTGCAGGCCGGCGAGGAACACGATCATGAGCCCGCCCGCCGTGGTCCAGATGTTCATGATCATGATCGTGGGCAGGGCGAAGTGGGGCGAGCCCAGCCAGTCCGGGCCGGGGATGCCCAGAAAGCCCAGAAACGCGTTGAACAGCCCGAGCTGGTTGAAGATCCAGATGAAGATCAGGGTGATCACGGCCGATGAGCTGATGGACGGGAAGTAGAAGGCGAGGCGGAAGAAGCCGCGGGCCGGCAGGTTCTGGTTGAGGACGACAGCGAGCGCCAGGGCGATGGCGGTCTGCACCGGCACGACGACGAGGGCGAACAAGACCGAGTTGCGGACCGCGATCCAGAACACCTGATCGGTCAAAAGGCCAGCAAAGTTCGACAGGCCGACGAAGTGCATCTGGTTGAGCAGCGACCAGGAGAAGAAGCTCAGGTAGAAGGCGAACACAGCGGGCCCGGCGGCGAACACGAACAGGAGCAGCGCCGCCGGCAGGGTAAAGCCATAGCCGGTCAGGAGGTTGCGCGTGCGCATCGGCAGGCCGTGCGACGACGGCGCGGGTCGCGGGCGGCTGGTCGGTAAGGGCAGGTCTGGGGTCATGCTCCCGCTCCTTCACGGGTCTTGTCGCGGGGCTACTACGGCGCCGCGGCCTCGGACTCCCGCCGGACAGGACCGGGGGCGGGAGCGTCGTGCTCCCGCCCCCGGCAGGATCCGGACGGCTGTCTAAGGCCAGACGGTCGTGGTCTAGCCGCCGCTGGACGCCAAGACCTGACTGCCTGTGGTCTGCAGGTTCTTCAGGGCCTGAGCCGCGCTCTCCTGGCCCTGGACCGCCTTCAGGGTCTCGTTCGCGAGGGTGGTGCTGGACCACTGGTCGAAGCCGTTCGGGAAGGTCCAGGCCTGGGCCTCCGGCAGGGTGGAGATGAGCGGCGCCCAAAGCGGGTTCTTGGTGAAGAACGGCATGGCCAGGTTGGAGACCAGGGTGGGCAGCGCCTGCGTGCCCTTGACCCAGCCGCGCTGCGCGGTGTTGGTCATGTAGTTGATGAGGTCCCAGGCGGCCTGCGGGTTCTTGCAGCTCTTGGAGATCGCCCAGCCGACCGGGAACGTCATGGTGGCGGCGCCTCCGGGGCCCTTCGGCAGGGGGGCCACGCCGTACTTCACGCCCGGCCAGGAGGCCTTCATCGCGCCGATCAGCCAGCCGCCCTCGATCGTCATGGCGACGCGGGCGATGCCGAACGACTGCCCGCTCCAGGTGGCGCCGACCTGGGTCGGCTGGGCCGCGTAGCCGTTCTTGTAGAGGTTCACGTAGAAGGAGAAGCCCTTGAGGGCGGCGGGCGTGTTGAGCGTGAGCTTGGTCATGTTGGCGTTGAAGATGCTGCCGCCCGCCTGGTAGACGAACTCGGCCCAGTAGGGCTCGGCCGGGTCGATGCCGATGCCGTAGATGTGCTTGGCCGGGTTGGTCAGCTTCTTCGCGTCGGCCGCGAGCTGCGCCCAGGTCGTGGGCGGGCTCTTGATGCCGGCCTGCGCGAACATGGTCTTGTTGTAGAACAGGCCCAGCACGTCCTGGTCACGCGGGATGGCATAGATCTTACCCTTGTACGTGAACAGGGACGTGGTGCCGGGGTAGAAGCTCTTCACGCTGAGGCCAGACGAGGCAAGGTAGGAGTTCAGGGGGATGACGTCGCCGGCGTCGATGAAGGGGCTCGCCTGGCCGCCGTTGTTCAGGGCCACGACGTCGGCGGCGGTGCCGGCCACGTACTCCGTCTTGAGGACGGTCTCGTAGTTGCCCGGCACCGGCCGGTACACGACGTGGATCCAGGGGTACTTTCTCTCGAACGGCTTGAGGAAGTTCTCCATCGACTGGACGTTGTTGTTGGCGTAGGCCGCCCAACCACCGAGGGTGATGGTCACCGGCTTGTGCGCCGCCCGCTTGTTCACGTGGGCGGACGCGAAGCCGGCGCTGCCCAGGAGGAGGAGGGCTGCACCGGACGCCGCCACGACGCTCTGCGTCTTCAACCTCTTCGCCTTCCTTCATCTCCGCCGGAGGGCGCATGGGGGCCCGCCGACGTGTCGCGTGCTGGGTCAGGGCGGGGACTGGGGCGGTGCGTGCCTGGCCGCCGGCCCGGGCGGCCGAGCGGGACCCGGTCGGCCATGCGCGCCGCCACGCCCGCGCCTGGCCTGTGAGGTGACGTTGAACCGGTTCGAGTTGGGGATTTCTTCAACTATTCGGCAATCCCTGCTTGTCACCCGCCGTCAGCGCGCGGCATTGTTCGTGACCGCAGGGCTCGGCCCTTCCAGCGCGAATGACTCGGCTGCGACCCGACCCGATGCGCGAGGAGGCATACACAACAGTGCGCTTTCGCGGCTTCGAGACCGTCACGCCGGCCGGCTGGGGCCTTCCTGCGGCGGTGGACGCGGCGGGCGGCGAGGCGGTCCAGGCGGCGCTCGGGGTCGACTGGGCCGAGATCGTCGAGCGCGTGCGCCACGTGGGCTACGACTTCCTCCCGGGACTCTACGACGACCAGGTCGGCGCCCTGCGCCACTACTACGGGGCCAAGGACGGCGAGTTGGGCCCGCTTGACAGCGGAAACTTCCTCATGGCCCTGAACTTCGTGGTCATGTACGACCTGTTCGGCGACCGGGAGATGCTCACCCGGGCCGAGCGGTGCTTCACGTGGGCGATGGCCAACTGCTGTGAGACCCACCCCATGGACTTCTGGCAGGGCGGCGTGCGCGACGGCAATCGCCCCTGGGATCTGTGGGTGAAGTACAGCGGCGACGCGTTCTGGCTCGCCCTGGCGCTCTACCGGCGCACCGGCGCGGCCGAGTACGCGCAGGCGATCGCCATGTTCCACAACTTCCTCAAGCGCGCGCGCGAGGCGGGCTTCGCCTACGTGTTCGACACGCGCACATACGCGTGGCGCTCGCGCGGCAACGCCTGGCGGGCGTTCGGCTTCCCGGTGACCGGCTACCTCGAGTGGTACGAGCAGGGGCAGGACCCTCGCGCCCGCGAGGAGGCGCTCGCGTGGGGGCGTGCCGCCCTGGAGCTGCAGGCGCCCTCCGGGCTGTTTCACCTCATCGACGGCGAGTTCTGGAACTCGGACCTGGCGGCGCCCGAGCTGCGCGGCTTGGTCTACCTCTGGGAGGAGACGGGCGAGCGGACGTTCCTCCACAGCGCCGTGCGCTACGCTGACGCCATGCTCGCCCTGCAGCGCGCCGACGGCGCCTGGCCGCTCGGCGTCGACCGGGATGGCGAGGTGTGCGTCGCGACCGTCGGGCCCGGGGACGTCCCGAACATCGCGATGAGCCTCGTGCGCCTGCACGGCGCCACGGGCGACGGACGCTACCTGGACGCCGCTTGCCGGGCCATTCGCTACAGCCTGAGCGTGCAGGCCGTCGTGGGCGGCAAGTACGCCCTGCACCTGGACGACCCGAGGGTGCGCTGGGGCTACTGGTCGTGGGATCCGCTTTACGACGAGACCCTTTCCGGCGACCAGAGCATCCACCACATCCGCGGCACCCTGTTCGTCGCGGCCTACCTCGCGGCGCTGGCGCACGGGGGAGTCGGCTGAGCGGCTCACATCCCGAATCCGCAATCGAACCGGTTCGAGTCGCCGTCTCCGCGCCTATGCGCGCGCCCCGTGCGCAAGACGGCGCCTCGCGGCCGGCAGGCGGCCCTGACCGGGGAGGATCGGCGTCAGCAGCGCCGAACACCCATTCATGCGCACTTCTCGCCCGAGGCGGCGGCCGACGATCGCCGACGTGGCGGCGCGTGCCAAGGTCTCGAAGGCCACAGTCTCCTACGTCCTGAACGGCGACGCGCGCGTGGCGGCCGGCACGGCCGAGCGGGTGCGCGCCGCCGTGCGGGAGCTGCACTATCGCCCCAACCGCGTGGCGCGCGCCCTGGCGCACGAGCGCACGGGCATCATCGCGGTCGCCCTGCCGCATGGCGGCGCGCTCGGCGATCCCTTCCTCCTCGCCTTCCTGCGTGGCGTGGGCGAGGGCTGCGAGGCGCAGGGGCGCGAGTTCCTGCTCGTGCCGTCGACCGGCGCGGACAACGTGTCCCGCCTCGAGGAGCTCTGGCAGGGGGGCCTCGTCGACGCCGTCGTGATCCTCGACACGCGCGTCGGCGAGGACCGCGTCGCACGCCTGGCGCGCGCCGGCGTGCCGACGGTGTCGTTCGGCCGGCCGGGCAGCGAGGCGGCCGCGGTGGCCTGGATCGACGTCGACAACGTCGCGGGCGCGCGCCTCGCCACGGCCCACCTCCTGGCCCTCGGCCACCGGCGCGTGGCGACGATCACCGCCCCCCTGCGCTTCCAGTACGCGGTGGACCGCCTGGAGGGCTACCGGGCGGGCCTCGGGGAGGGCGCGATCGCCTTCGATCCCGCGCTCGTGGCGGAGGCCGATCTCTCGGAGGTCAGCGCCTACGAGCACGCGCGCCGCCTGCTCGCCATGCCCGACCGCCCCACGGCCTTCTTCGCGCACAGCGACCGCATGGCGCGCGGCGTCGCCCGGGCCGTGGCCGACGCGGGCCTGCAGGTGCCCGAGCAGGTGTCGGTCGTCGGCTACGACCACGTCGACGCCGCAAGCGAGGGCGCACTACGGCTCACCACGGTGCACCAGCCCGTTGTCGCTATCGGCAAGAGCGCCGCCCTGCTGGCGGATCGGGTGGCCGTAGCCATGGAGGACGTGCCGGCGCCACTTGTGCTGATCCCCGAGCTCGTGCTGGGCGACAGCACGGCCCCGCTCCTGGCCGCGCCCGCGGTGGGCGCGTGAGGGCTGCCCGGCGATCCCTTCACGCCCGCCCCTCCCTGGCCGCCGGGGAGCGTCTCTACGTCGTCGGCCGACAGGATGGCACGTTCCCGCCGACGGGCTGGCATCTCGCCGGCGAGATGGGTGGGGTCTGGGCCCACCCCTTCCGCTTGGCGCGCGGCTTCGCCCTGCGCCTCGCCGCCGACGGCGGCTCGCCACGCCTGTGGCGGGCGACCGCCTACCGCCAGGAGCGC
This sequence comes from Bacillota bacterium, assembly GCA_021817625.1. The sequence continues at coordinate 6,271 of JAKASY010000042.1, forward strand.
CTCGGCGCGCGGCTGCGCGGTCCGGGCCCTGGCGGTGTGCTGGTCGAGCGGCGCGACCACGCAGCCTCCGACGCGCCCGTGCTCTGGGTGCGCGTGCGCTTGCGAGCGCCCGCCGAGAGGGCGCTGCGCCTCGATGTGCGCGTCGATGTCGCGCCGCACCTGCGGATGGTCTGGCCGGCCCCCGAGCCGCCGACGCCGCAGGAGGGGCCGAGCGGCGCCGAAGGCAGCGCGCCCGTCCGGGTCTGGAGCCGCCGGGGTGTGGGCGGCCTCGCCGCGACCCTGGTCGGCGGCAGCGGAGCGCGCTTTCGCGGCGGACCGGACCGAGGCCGGTGGCGCACGTCCGTGAACCTCGCGGCAGGTGCCTGCGCCGACCTTCACCTCCTCCTCGCGGCGGGCCCCGACGGCACGGACGCGGCAGACACCCTGTCCGCATGGTGGCAGGGCCGCAGCGCAGCCGTGCGCGCCCGCGCACGGGCCGAGGCCGCGGCCGACCGCGCGGGGCGGGTGCGCCTGGGCGACGCGCGCACGACGCGCGCCCTCGCGGACCTCGGCCGGTCCTCACGCTGGCTGGCGGCGCGCGTGCCCGGGGTGGGGCGCGGCGTCACGGCGGGGCTCGCCGACTACCCATGGTGGTTCGGCTGCGACGGCGCGTTCATCGCCCTGGGCCTCCTTGGCGCGGGCCAGCCGGCGCTGGCGCGCGACACGCTGGAGGTGGTGGCGCACGCGGGGCGCGAGGGCTCCGCCGCGTGGCCCCGCATTCCCCACGAGGTCACCACCCTGGGCGAGGTCGTCCACGCGGGCAATCCGGTGGAGACGGCACACTGGGTATGGGCAGCGTGTCACTACGTGCGCCTCACGGGCGACCTCGCGTTCGCGCGCCGGCACTACCCGGCCATGCGGGCCGGCCTCGCCAGCCTGCTCGCCACCGGCTCCCTGCCGTCGGGGTACGGCATCATGGAGATCGCCGGCCTCGACCAGCGCCTCGTGGACACCGCGGCCTACACCTGGGCCGCTCTGCGCGGGCTGGCCGCGCTGGCCGCCGACCTCGAGCGGGAGGCTGACGCGGCCGAGCTCCGCGGCCAGGCGGAGCGCGTGCGCCAGGCCGTCGAGTCTGGCCTTTGGCTCGAACCGGAGGGCGTCTACGCGGATTGGCGCGCCAGCGCGCCGGGCGCCGAGGCGACGCACGGCATCCTTGCCTACGCGCGCCGCCACGGTGGGGAGGCCGCGGCGGCGCGCGTGGCGGCCGATCTCGCGCGGCTCGGCCCCGAACCCACGGCATCGCGCCCGTTCGGCAACTGGGTGACGCTCGCGCCGCTCGCCGTGGGCCTCGCCGCGCCCGAGAGGGCCCGGAGGGCGCTCACCGCTCTGCGCCGCTCGCCGGCGCGGCTGCGCTCCGGCCTTCGCCTTTCGGAGAGCGTGCGCGAGCGGCCCATGACGATCTCCACGCTGGTCGCCGCCGCAGCCGCGGCGCGCTACGGCGATGCCGACCTGGCGCTCTCCTTCCTGCAAGCCGTCACGAGCGCGAGCGGCCGCGTGGTGCCGCGTGCCATCACGGAGTTCCTGCCGGAGGGCGGCTGCTTTCTCCAGGCGTGGACGCTCTACGCTCGGTGGGTCATTGTCCACGATCTCCTGGGCGTCCGCGTCGATGCCGTCGGGCGGCGCGTGCGCATGCGTCCGCCGCGGCCACTGCCCGTCACGGTGGCGGTGGACGCCCTGCCGGTCGGCGACGCGCGCCTGTCGCTGCGGGCAGAGGGCGGGCGGGCGGCTGTGCACATCGACCGGCCGGGCTGGCAAGCCGAACGTGACGGCGGCCCGAGAGAGGCCCTGTCGCCGGGTCGCTGGCAGCCGCTCAGCTAGGCACGGCCAGGCACGCAACCGCGGCACAGGCACGTCCGGGAACGGCTCGTGTCCGCGCGTCCGCGTCCGCAAAGCAGCAGTTGCAGCCTTGCGCACTTGCGGCATCGCAGATATGCGGCAGGTGAGGTGGTTTGGTTGGCCGCGGTAGAGGATCTGGGCCCGGTTACCGTGCAAAAGCGCGGCCTCATCCGACTGGGCGCGGCCAAGAGCGCCTTGGGCGTGGACGACGGCGACACCCTGCACATGTGGATCGAGGATGGGAGGATCGTCCTGGAGCCGGTGGATCTCGTGCCCAGGCGGGAGCGATACCTGCAGTCGAGCGAGTGGCGACAGGCCCTACGGGATGCGCTCGACGACCTCAGGGCGCGGCGCGTCTCGTCGTTCGGGTCGATCAAGGACGCGATCGAGGCCCTCCACCAAAACGATGCGGATTAGATGCACTTAGAGCTTTCACCGGCCGTACCGCAAGCTGGTGCGGGACGACCCGACCCTTGGCGAGCGGATCGATCGGGCGCTTCGCCGTCTTGCCGAGGATCCGTCGTACCCATCGCTCCATGTCCACCAGATTGGCAGCTGGCCCGGCTGCTGGGAGGCTCGCGCCAGCGACGCGTCGCGCATCGTGTTCACCCGCGACGGGGACGAGCTTGTCCTTCTCGCAGCGGGCGTTCACGACGTGCTGCCCTGACGCAGGTCCACCCGCCCGTCGCCCTCCTACCCGCCGGCGTGCGCCTCGAGCGACACCGGCGGCGCCGGGTCGCGCGGGAACGTGGCCAGCGTGCCGCGAAGGCGCTGCGCTTCTTTGTAGATGCAGCGGTTCATGACGACCTCGAGGCCCCGCTCACGGGCGATGGCCGCGGCCTCCTCGGACACGACGCCCTCCTGAAGCCAGAACACCCGCGCCTGGCCGGCCGCCACCTCCCGCGCCACCGCCGGCGCCGCCGAGGCGGCGCGGAACACCTGCACGACATCAACCGGGAACGGGATGTCCGCAAGCGACGTGTAGGCCTTCTCGCCCAGGATCTCGGGCGCGCTCGGATTGACGGGCACGATCCGGTAGCCGAGGCGCCTCAGCTTGCGCGCCACGCGCGTGCTCGGGCGGCCGGGGTTCGCCGACAGGCCCACGACCGCGATCACCTTGGGTCGCGGCCGCCCGCCCGCATA
>JAKASY010000043.1 GCA_021817625.1 Bacillota bacterium
GCGGGCCACGCTTGCCGCGCTCGTGCCGGCGTTCGCCCTGACCGGGCGCCTGACGCTCGCTGTCCTCATGGCCGTGGCCGCCGGCGCCGGCGCGCTCACCGCGATGTTCGACATCAGCTACCAGTCGTTCGTCCCGCGCCTGGTGCCGCGCGACCGGCTCGAGGCCGGCAATGCCCGCCTGGAGGTGAGTCGGGCGGCGAGCACGGTGTTCGGCCCGGGCCTCGGCGGCGCTGTCATCCAGGCGATCATGGCGCCCGCCGCGGTCGGCCTCGGCGCCCTCACGTTCGCCTGCTCGGTGGCCGCCTTGCTCGGCCTGCGCGTTCCCGGGCGCGAGCGCCAGGCACTGGCCCGGTCCGGCCGGGGCCGGATCGGCGACATGGGTCAGGGACTCTCCAGGCTGTTCGGACGGCCCCTCCTCCGCGCTATCGCGGGCTGCGCGGCCACGGCCAACTTCTTCGGCACGATGGCGGGCGCCGTCTACGTCCTCTTCGCCCTGCGCCTAGTCGGCCGGGACCCTCTGCTCCTGGGTCTCGTCTACGCGGCCCAGAGCACGGGCGGCGTCCTCGGCGCCAGCTTCGCTCCGGCGGTCGCCCGCCGGCTCGGCACCGCTGCCGCGATCCGGTGGCTGGCCGTGGCTTTCTGCCTCGCGCCGCTCGCGGTGCCGCTCGCCCCGCGCGACGCCGCGATGGCCGTGCCCGTCCTGGCGGCCGCGGGGGCGACGCAGGCGCTCGCGCGCTCCGCCTACACCGTGCTGCAGATCAGCCTTCGGCAGCGCGAGACCCCGCCCACCCTTCTCGGCCGCGTGAACGCGGGCATGCGCCTCGCCACCTGGATCGGCCTTCCGTTCGGCTATCTCGCCGGCGGCCTCGTCGGCGAGTGGCTCGGCGTGGTCGACGCTCTCTGGCTCGCCGCAGCCGGCGGCTGCCTCGCCCTCACGTGGCTGGTCGGACGGGCCTGGACACGTAGGGAACCACCCATGTCGGGGAGGGTATTCGCTTGACGGAAGATGGGACTGGTCTGGACGAGGCGGCGGAGCAGGTGCGCGCCCTCGCCGCCGCGGAGCTGGACGGAGACCGGGCCGCGCTCGACGCCGCGCTGGCGGGGGGGTTCTCCGCGATCGCCAGTGACGGCGCCGTCTGGACGCGCACGGCTTTCCTCGAGCGGGCGCGGGGGCGCCGGCGCCTCGGCAGCCTTGCGCGGGACGACGTCAGGGTAGAGCGCGTCGGTCGTGTGATCATCGTGACGAGCACGGAGCGCGCTCGGACGCCCCTGAGCCCGCTCACGGACCAGGCCGTCTTCCGTACGCGCGCGGTGTTCGTGGAGGACGCTGGCGAGCTGCGCCTCGCGGCGCTGGACCGGGTGGTCGTCGACGCCGCAGGCCCGGCCGTGCGCCGACTGCGCCTGCGCCTGGCCTCCTGGCTCATGGCCACCTCGGCCTTCCTCCTCCTCCTTGTCGCGGTACTTCACTTCGGCGCAAAGATCCCCCTCGGCTTTGTGACGCTGCGCGAGAAGGCGCTCCCCGAGGCGGGCTACGCCGAGGCGCTTCTCGGCGTCCTCCTTGGCCTCGCGACGTACGGGCTCGTCGCCCACGGCCACTGCCGCCACGCGCGCCGCGTCTGGCGCTACGCGATCGGCACGCTCTGGTTCTCGGTTTTTCTCATCTTCTTCGGCCTCTTCGTCGTGTCGCGGGGGAGCGGCTCCGCCGTCGCGACCAACGTCCTCGAGCACGTGCTCATGCTCGCCCTGATCGTGCCGGAGCTGGTCCTGCTCGAGAGCCCGGCCGGGCGGGTGGCGGTGCGGGCGGATGCGCTCGTGGAGCTCTAGGCGGGTGCGCTCCCACGCGGACGTGTTGTCGCCGCCGCCCGGGTCGGCTAGCCTTCGCCCATGACGGACGCTGCCCGTCTCGGGTACCTGCCCGCCGGCCCGGCCACCCTGATCCGCGATGTCGCGCCGCCCTTGGCCCTGGCGGTTGCCCTCGTGGTCGTCGGGTCGTGGCACCCGACCGCCGGCTGGCTGCCGCACGCCTGGGCCGGAACCGCCCTGGAGGTCGTCGCGAGCCTCACCCTCTGCGTCCGCCGACCGTGGCCGCTGGCCGCCCTCGCCGCGAGCGTCGCCGTGACGGCGCTCTACATCGCCGTCGGCTATCCCGTCGGTCCCGTCCTCCTGGCCCCGTTTGTCGGCGTCCTTCATGTCGTCGCGTACGAGCGCCCGGGCCGCGCCCTGATGGCGACGGCGAGCGGCGGCGCCGCCATCGCGCTGGCTCACGTGCGCACGGCGGGCGTTGCCGCGCCGGTGGCCTTCCTCGCCGTCTGGGTCGGCCTCGCCGCCCTGTTCGTCGCCGTGCAGACCGGTCGGCGGGCGTTCGAGCGCGAGGCCCGGGCCGGCCGCGAATGGGCCGAGCGGAGCCGGGAGGAGGGGGCGCGGCGGCGCCTTGCGGAAGAGCGCCTGCGCGTCGCCCGGGAGGTGCACGACGTGGTCGGCCACAGCCTCGCGGTGATCAGCCTCCAGTCGGGCGTGGCCGAGCATCTGCTCGACACCCGCCCCGAAGAGGCGCGGGCGGCGCTGGGCGCGATACGGGACGTGAGCCGCCAGGCGCTGACGGAGCCCCGCGCCGAGGTCGCCGCCCTGCGGGGCGAGAGCGCCGGGCCCGGGAGTGGAGCGGCGGCGCCCGGCCTCTCCGACCTGGCGGGTCTGGTCGCGTCGGTGCGCCGGGCGGGGCTGACCGTGACCCTGGACCTCAGCACGGACGCGCAGGCGGACATCCCGCCCGAGGCGGCGGCCGCCGCCTACCGCATCGTCCAGGAGTCGCTGACCAATGTCGTCCGCCACGCGGGCGCGACGGCGATCGCCCACGTCCGAGTGCGCACGGATGGCATGGTGCTCGAGATCGCGGTCACGGACACGGGGGAGGGGGCGGATTCCCTGGCGGAGGGAAGCGGCATCGCGGGCATGCGCGAACGCGCCGAGGCACTGGGCGGCAGCATCGAGGTGCGGAGCGCGCCCGGCGCGGGCTTTGCCATCCGCGCGAGCCTGCCGCTCCGCGGGCGCGGAGGTGCGCCGTCGTGAACCTGCGGGTTGGGCTCGTGGACGATCAGGCCCTCGTCCGTGTCGCTCTTCGCTCCCTGATCGGTGCCGAGCCGGACATGGCCGTGGTGGGCGAGGCCGCAAGCGGCGCCGAGGCCCTCCGGGTGGTGCGCGCGGCGCGCCCCGACGTCGTGGTCATGGACATCCGCATGCCCGGCATGGATGGACTCGAGGTGACGCGGCGGATCGCCGCCGACCCCGCCCTGGCGGCCACGCGGGTGCTGGTCCTGACGCCGTTCGAGATCGACGAGTACGTGTTCGAGGCCCTGCGCGCCGGGGCGGGCGGCTTCCTCCTCAAGGATGCCGAGCCTGCCGCGATCCTCCAGGCCATCCGCGTCGTCGCCGCCGGCGACGCCCTCCTCGCGCCGAGCGTGACGCGGCGGCTGGTTCAGGCGTTCGTGGCGCGCTCGCCGGCCCGCGGCCCGGACCCCGGGGCGCTCGCCGAGCTGACCGCGCGGGAGCGCGAGGTTCTCTCCCTGGTCGGCGCCGGGCTCAGCAACGAGGAGATCGCGGGGCGCCTTACGATCAGCCCGGCCACCGCGCGGACGCACGTCTCCCGGACGATGGGCAAGCTTGGGGCGCGCGACCGGGCGCAGCTCGTGGTCTTCGCCTACGAGGCCGGGCTGGTCGGCGACCGCTGAGCGCGCCCTTGGGACGCGGCAGGGTCTCCCCGCCGCCGGCGAGAAGGGAGCGTCGGCTCACGATTCGTCGCAGGAGCACCCTTGCCAAGGAGGCGACCCACACGCTCGAGGTCGTTGGCGCCGGGTTCGGCCGCACGGGCACCTATTCGCTCAAGCTCGCACTCGAGAGGCTCGGGTTCGGGCCGTGCTACCACATGTTCGAGGTGGGCGCCACCCGGAGCACCGCGAGCTGTGGCTGTCCATGGCGGACGGCGGGGACCACGACTGGGAGGAGATCTTCGCCGGCTACCGCTCCGCCGTGGACTGGCCGGTCGCTGCCTTCTACGCGCCGCTCATGCACCGCTACCCGGCCTCGAAGGTCGTGCTTACGGTGCGCGACCCGGAGGACTGGTACCGGAGCGCCAAGGCGACGATCATGCCGTCGGCCGAGAAGTACGAGGAGGACAGCACGCCGATGACCCGGCGGATCATCTGGGACGGCACCTTCTCCGGCCGCGTGCACGACAAGGAGCACGCCCTCTCCGTCTACCGCGACCACGTGGCCAGGGTGAAGGAGCGCGTGCCCCAGGACCGCCTTCTGGTCTACGACGCCCGGGACGGGTGGAACCCCCTGTGCCGCTTCCTCCACGTGCCGGTGCCCGTGGAGCCTTACCCGCACCGCAACACGACGAAGGAGTTTCACGAGCGCGATCGCGGCTGAGCGACTTCGGCACCGGCACCGCGAGACGAAGCATCCCTTCATGAGCTGCGATCGCGACTGCGAGAGTGGATTGACTGTCTGGATGCCGAACTTGGCGAAGTCGTCAACGCTACGCATCACAACTGTGAGGCCGTGCTGATTTGCTGTCGCCGCGAGCAGGCCGTCCATGGCTCCGCTCCTGCAGGCCGCCTTGAGGTTATTGGCCATGACGGCGCCCCATAGCCGTGCTGTATCCGTGTCGACGACTAGAATCCTTGGATCGAAACGGGCCGGGAGTTGCTCTTGAACCCACCTGGATAACCGACGTTTGCGCTGCCTATTGGGAAGTCGGGCGACGCCGACGTTCAACTCGGCGATCGTGACGACGCTAAGGTAGGTGCGATCCTCGTCCACGCTATCGAGCCACTTCACGGCCCCCTTGTTCGGCTCGGGCTTCACCAACTCCGTCACAACGTTGGTGTCCAGCAGGAAACTCACAGGCGGATATCCCGCGGCGGGTCCTTCGGCCGGTCGACCTCAAGGCCGGACCCGCGCAAGGGAGAAGAAGCGAAGAACTGAGCCAGGCTGCCCTGTCGATGCGCCTTCCGCTCCCACTCTTCGGCGCTGACGACCACCACGGACACGCGCCCGTTCTTGGTGATCGTCTGAGGACCGCGTGTTCTGGCGCGCTCGACGAGCTCGTTGAACCTCGCCTTGGCGCTGGCTATCGTCCACGTGTCCATGGTCAATCCTCCTTGATCGATGACCAGTATCGTCCGTGTGTTCATCGGCGCGGACGGCCCATCGGCCTTCCCGGTCCACGGCCAGAAACCCATGTGTAGCCACAGCGCTGACGATGCGCGTAGTCCGTCCACCAGGCACGGCACCTTGACGCGCGCCATCCGACGTCTTACGCTATAACTGCGTAAGCCCGCGGCTGGAGGTAAGATCGATGGCTACCACAGTGTTGTCGGAGAAGGGACAACTGGTCATTCCGGCGACGATCCGCGCAGAGGCGGGCTTGTCACCGGGTGACCGCTTTACCGTCGAGTATCGGCAGGACGGACAGATCCTGTTGAGGCGACTCCCTCGTGACCCGCTGCTTGCACTCCGAGGCGCCTACGCCGGCCAGGACTCCCTGCTGGCGGCGCTTCTCGAGGACAGGGCCGCCGAGAAGACCCGTGGCTGAGGCCTACGTGCTCGACGCGTATGCCATTGTGGCGGTGCTCGGCGGTGAGACAGGCGCGGAGGCTGTGGCCGAGCTGGTGGGCCGCGAGGGTGTCGACTTGTACGTGAGTGCCATCAACGTCGGTGAGGTCTACTACATCCTCCGCCGGCGCCGGGGCGAAGCGGCCGCCACCACGGCCGAGTCTGCATTGTACGAGCACCCTCGGATTAAGGTGATGCCAATTGACCGTGATCGAATCCGCCAGGCAGGCGACATCAAGGCCCGAGGTGGCCTTTCGCTGGCGGATGCGTTTGCGGCGGCGCTGGCGGTCGAACTAGGAGCGACGTTGGTGACGGGGGATCCCGAGTTTCGGCCCCTCGAGGAAATCGGCCTGACCGTGCATTGGCTGCCCCGAGCAGAAGGCTAAGCCTGCTTTGCGCCGTACGGGCCCTGATGCGCCAATACGCACGGTCAGCGGTCGCCTGTGTGCGGGTCTCTGCTCAGTCGCGAGTTGCACGCGCCTTCGTTGATGCAGAGCGGAATGTTGACCGTGGTGCGTGCACGGGTGCAAAGGAAAGATGCCCTCGCGGCCGCGCCAAGCGACTAGTCACTGGCTTCAACGTGGCGCCCGCATCCCTCTCGATGGAGTCTCTTCAATAGGTGCACAAGGTGACACGCGGCGGGGAGAACTGGCAGACGTAGGTCGTTCGGCGCCACCGCGGCCATCAACGCAGGGTCAAAGCGTTCGCGTGGCCTTAGGGAGCAATCGTCACGAGGTCCTGGATGAGACTGGTCACATCGGGCGACCCGAAGCCATTGTATTTCCCGAAGCTCGCGGCGCTGTATGGCGACTGATCAAGATAGGGTGGCAGTGCCAGGTTCCGGTCCTGCCCGAGCGTGTAGAGCGCGGCAGGGGCGGGTGGGGGTGCCGGCTTGCCGGTAACGCGTATGTGCCAGTTCTGCGCGAGAGCCCATACGGCGGCCCACAGGGGTGCGGCGAGGCTGGTGCCGCCGGCGATCGTCACGCGTCCGCGCACGATCACGAGGGCGTTCGATGCCACCATGCTCACGTCGGGGATGTAGCGGTTGGTCGGCCGTCCAAGGCCGAGGCCTTCCCATTCCGTCGTCTGCCAGGTCGGCACGCTCGTGTTGTCCGTGTAGCCCCACGCGCCCGCCCACAGCACACCCTGCGTGGTGCCGCTGTTCCAGTAGCTCTCGCGCCCGTTGTTCCACTGCGTGCCGCCGACCGCCACCACGTAGTCGTTGCCGGCCGGCCACGAGAAGTGTCCGAAGGCGTTGCTCGTCGTCGGCGTGACGCCGCCGTGGTCGCCGGCGGCGGCGAACACGGCCAGGCCCTCCTGGGTCGCGGTGGCGACCGTGACGTCGTTGAACAGCTCGACGCGGCGCAGATAGGCCTCCGAGTTGTTCACGAAGTCAGGCTGGACGACCGAAGTGGAGAACGACAGATCGCCGTGCTCGGCGGCGGCTTCGATGGCCGCGGCGATGGACTGGATGGTCGGCTTGCGGTAGAGGTAGACGACCAGGCGGGCGTCTGGTGCCATGGCGTGCGCCCACTCCACGTCCATTGTTGCCTCGCTCTGGTACGCGCCTCCGACTTGGCCGGGGCTGCCCTGCGGTGCGACCGTCTGGAGGTGGACGGGCGGCAGACCGAAGTCCTGGTCGAAGGCGCTCAGGTCCTGCGGGCGCACGGCGCTCAGCTCGTAAAGGGCGATCGTCTGCCCCTGGCCCATGTCGCTGCGGGCGAAGGTCCAGAGGACATCCTGCCGGTCGTAGAGCACGAACGGCGTAATGATCTGGTCCTTCGCCAGGAGCTGTGCGAGCTGGCCGCTGCCGCACACGCTGACAGGCTCCGCGCTCAGGTAGTCGACGATGTTGCCGAACACGCCCTTCACATCGGCGGCCAGCGTGTAGGTGCCCGGCGCGAGGGTCTTGGGTAGGCGCATGTCGATGCTCGTGCCCTGGGCGTCGAGGAGAGGGTAGACGATGTGTCCCTGGGCGTCGTCCAGAGACCAGAGCACCGGTGCGGGGCTCGTCGTGGCAACGCTCGCCTCCAGGCGCTGGCCGAGGCAGACGGTGCGCCGCACGAGGCGCACCGCGCCCCCGTATGTGGTCAGGGAGGCGCCCGCCGCCCGCGGCGGCGCCGCCATCCAGACGCTTGCGAGGCCCAAGCCGATGAGGGCCGCCGTCGTGGCGGCGATGCCACCTCGTCTCGCCATCTTCCACCCGGCTCCTCTCGCAGGCTCCATGGTCGCTGGGGGCCGAGCCGGGGGGACGGCGGCACGGTGGCCTACGTGCAGCCTTGGGCGTGGGCCTTCGTGTCGACGTTCGCCGCCGCTCGGTTGATCGAGGTGGCCTGCGTCATCAGCGCCTTGTTGCGCCGCGCCAGGGTATCTGGCAGGAGCCTGGTTGCCTTGATGAGCGCGCCCACGACCTTCACCAGATCCTTGACGTTGTCCTTGCCGTACAGGTTCACGGGGATCTTGGGCATCTTGTGACCCCGGTTCTGCTCGATGGCGGCCATCAGGTTGGCGATGTCGCCGGAAAGCCGGATCACCTCCACGCCCAGGGTCTCAAGGTCGGCGTTGTACACGGCGGCAGCCCCGACGAACGCGCTGCTGTCCTGCTGCACCCTGTAGAAGGCCGCCTGTTCCACGCCATAGGCCTGATCGATGCTCTGCACCTCGGTGCAGAGCGGCGGACTGCTGAGCGGCAGCGAGGCCTCCGCCTGCTCCTGAGCCCGCTGCGCGGTGATGTCCGCTGCCTCTGTGGCCAGATCCCGCGTCAGGCTCGCCCGGTCGGTCGCCGCCTTGGTCAGGCTCTGGTGGATCTCCCGCACGTCCTGCTCGATCGGCACCGCCGCAGCCAACATGGCCTCGGCGGCAGGGCTCTGCGCCGTCTGGCCCGCGGCCAGGGTCACAGCGCCTGGACCCGCCGGGACGAAGAGCGCGATCGCGAGGATCGCTCCGCTGAGCATCGCCTGCCGCTTGCCTCGCGCGTGCGTCATGTTGGCGCCACCTGTCCTTCCTGCCCGCGAGGCCGTCCCGCCGGCTGCCGCAACCACCCCTATTTAGCGACCCTGCGCCGTGTGAGTGAAGGAGGTGTGCGTCGATCCCGGCGCACGTTTGCGTGGCTGAGTGGCGTCAAAGGGTAGGCGACACTCAGGGTGTGGGCCCCGCCGCGGACCACCATCGCGATGGGCGAGTCTGACGCGTGGGCCGCTGCCATCAAGAAGCTGCGGCGCCGCCACGCCCTCTGCGGCGGCCCCGGCGGGCGCGCGAGCCAGCACCGGCGGCCTGCTGACCAGGGCGATCACGGCCGAGGCCGCGGGGAGCAGGAGGGAGAACGTGAGGATCTGCTGGTAGCCACGGAACAGCCGGAACACCCGGCCGAACAGGCTCGGCCCCACCGCGGTGCCGACCATCATGAACGCAGCGTCACCGGCCCCTGCGCGAAGCTGTTCGCGAGGCACGCAAGCGCGAACAGGACGGTGCTGCCGACACAGGACAGCCGATAGCCGATGCGGTCGATCTGTGGGCCGGCCAGGAGCGTCAGGGACCCGGACAGCATGGTCGCGATCGAGAACAGCGTGCTGGCCGCGGCCCGGCTGAGGTCGAACTGGGCGATGTATACGCTTATGAACTCGGCGATCGAGTACGACTGTCCGGGACCGGACAGGCAAAAGCCAAGTCC
>JAKASY010000044.1 GCA_021817625.1 Bacillota bacterium
GCGCGGGCGTCACGCCTGGCTCGTCGAGGACGATGACCTGGGGATCGAGCGCGACGACGGTCTCGCTCGAGACCTCAGGGTAGGCCACCTTGGCCGTGCGGTCGACCACGTTCTGGGCGCCGAGCACGCGCAGCAGGCTGTCGATGTACGAGCCGGGGCCGACCGCGGAGTAGGGGTGCGAGCCAATCTCGACGTAGACGGTCGGATGGCTGCCGGTGCTGCGGATGTGGGCGCGCAGGCGTGCGACGCTGGTCTGAATGCGGGCGACTAGGCGGCTCGCGCCCAGGACCGAGCCGGTCGCCTCGCCCACGAGCTGGATGTCGTGCTCGATGCCGGCTAGGTTCGAGGGGCTCAGGACCAGGACGGGGATGCCGAGGGCACGCAGCTTCGCGTTATCCGCCACCGCGGTGGAGGACAGGATGAGGTCCGGCCGGGCCTTGACGATCCGCTCCAGGCTGGGCGCCGGGTAGCTGTTGCCGACAGTCGGAAGGCCCTTCGCCAGGGTGGCGTACGGCGGCGCCATGTAGCTGATCGAGTCCAGGTCCACGCCGACGAGGCGGCGGCGCAGGCCGAGGGCCAGCACGATCTGGGTGTCGCTGGAGATGAGCGAGACGATGCGGCGGGCGGGCGCTCGGAGCGTGACCGTAGCGCCGGTGTCGTCGCGCAGCGTGATCGGCGCGCTCTTGGCGGCGGCGCTAGTGGCGGCCGGGCTCAGGGCGAAGGTGACTGCCGCTAGCGCAGCGGCGAGAGCAGCAGCGTAGCCGTGTCGGCGCATAGGAAAAGGCCCCTCCTTGGTGTAGGAAGGAGGCCCGCAGGCGCCGTCGCTCCCGCATGGGGGCGCGCGAAACGCCTCACGGCGACTCCTTTGCTTCGAAGGACTCGCCTTCCCGTCCGGGGCAGGTTTCCTGGCTTAGGGTTCATCCGGGCGCGGCCTTCCCGTCCTTCAGACAGTGGCGTTCGCGCGCGTCCCCGTTCACAGTGGCGGCACCGCTCAGGCTTTGACCTGATTCCCTTTTTCCCGCTCGCGCGGGCACCCCGGTGGGTCGGTTGTGGAAACGCCTGCAACGTACCACGGCGCGCGCCCGCGTGACAACCGCCTTCGCCAGCCCGCTAGAGCCGGTGTCAGCCGCGCTGCGCTGCGCTCGGGACCGGCTCGATGCCCAGGCGCCGGAAGATCTCGTCCACCCGGCCGAGCCCCTCCGCCGGCGAGAGCAGGCGCTCCGCCCCGCCCGAGCCCAAGGCCGACGCCACGTCGGGGTCGGCCGCGAGGCGCAAAGCGAAGCCTGGCGCGGGGTCGAGCGCCGCGCGCTGGACGATGCGGTAGGCATGCTCGCGCTGCATGCCGGCCTCCACGAGCGCCAGGAGCACGCGCTCGGACAGGATGCGCCCGTCCGTCAGGTCGAGATTCTGGCGCATGCGCTCGCGGTCCAGCTCCAGGCCGTCCATGAGGCCCCTCATCACCGTGATCATGTGGTCGAGGGCCGTCGTGGCGTCGGGAACGATGATGCGCTCCACGGAGGAGTGCGAGATGTCGCGCTCGTGCCACAGGGCGATCTCCTCGAGCGATGCCATCGCCAGGCTGCGCACGAGGCGGGCCAGTCCGCAGACCTTCTCCGCGTTCACGGGGTTGCGCTTGTGCGGCATGGCCGACGAGCCCTTCTGGCCGGACGCGAACGGCTCGAACGCCTCCGCCACCTCCGTGCGCTGGAGGTGGCGAACCTCGAGCGCCAGGTTCTCCAGGTCGCCGGCCGCCAGCGCGAGCGCGGTCATGTACTGGGCGTGTCGATCGCGCTCGATCACCTGGCCGGCGACGGGCGCCGGCCGCAGTCCCAGTTGCCGGCACACTGCTGCCTCCACCTCGGGCGGCAGGTGCGCGTAGGTGCCCACGGCGCCCGACAGCTTGCCAACGGCGATGGCCGTGCGGGCGGCGCGCAGGCGCTCCTGGTCCCGGCCCAGGGCGTCGTCGTGCCGAGCCAGCTTGAGGCCGAAGGTGAGCGGTTCCGCGTGCACGCCGTGCGTGCGCCCCACCGTGAGGGTGTGGGCCTCCTCCGCCGCGCGGCGGCGCAGCACCGCGCGCAGGCGGCCCACGCCCTCGAGGAGCCGGTCGGCGGCGGCGACCATCGCCATGGACAGGGCGGTGTCCACAACGTCGGACGAGGTGAGGCCGAAGTGGAGGTAGCGCCCCTCCGGCCCGATCGTCTCAGCCACCTGGCTGACGAAGGCGATGACGTCGTGGCGCACCTCCGCCTCGATCTCCGCGATCCGGCGCACGTCCACGCGCGCACGGGCGCGCATGACGCGGGTGGCCTCCTCGGGCACCCGGCCAAGGGCGGCGAGCGCCTCGGAGGCGCACAGCTCCACCTCGAGGTAGCGCTCGAAGCGCGCCTGATCGCTCCAGAGGGCGGCCATCTCGGGACCGGTGTAGCGCTCGATCAAAGCCTCGCCTCCCCATCGTCCTGAGCATAGCCGGCCGGACAGAGCGGCGGAAGGCGGCGCGGCGGCTGTGACATGGTAGGAACGGGCGCCGCCGGGCACGAATACGCGTACCATAAGAGGGGGGAGCGGTCATGCGCGTGTGGCGCCTCGCACCCCGGGTACCGTCGCTGCCGCCGAACGAGGCCGCGCGCCTGTATGAGCTCAACGCGGACGACGTCTTCGCCCGCCGCCGGCGTCTGCGGGTCGACTCCAGCCTGGGCCAGGACAGCCGCCGCCGGCTGGGCCACCCGAATCTCCGGCGGCCGCGCTGAGGGCCGGCGCCCGTTCCGACGCGGCCCCGCTTGTGGGCGCGGTCCTGGCCAGGACGCGCGCCCAGCCGCTGCGTCTGTGCGTGCCCGGGCACGGCGGGGGTGCCTACGCTCCCGGGGGCCTGGCCCGCGCCCTGCGGCGGCACGGCGTGTGGCAGCTGGACTGGACCGAGGTGGCGGGCCTCGACGACCTCGCGTGGCCCCAAGGGCCGATCCGCGACGCCGAGAGCGCCCTGGCCGAGGCGTTCGGCGCCGCCGGCGCGGCCATTCTGGTCGGCGGCAGCACGGCCGGCATCCTCGCGGCCCTTCTCGCCTTCGCGGCGGGGCGCACGGTGGCGATGGCGCCGGGGCAGCACCGGAGCGTCTACGCGGCTCTCGCGCTCGCCTCGGCCGAGCCGCTCTTCTTGCCTGAGTGGGTGGACCGGGCCACCGGCCTTGCGCTCGGGCCGTCCCCGCGCGCGGCGGCCGCACGCATCGCGGGCGCCCGCCCGGCGGTGGTGGTGGTCGCACACCCCACCTACCAGGGAGTCGCCGCGCCCCTGGCGCCGCTCGTCGCAGCCGCGCATGCCACCGGCGCCCTCGTCGTGGCCGACAGCGCGCACGGCGCGCACTTCGGCCTCGATCCCCGGCTGCCCACGCCCGCCCTCGCCGCCGGCGCGGACATCGCCGTCCTCGGGCTGCACAAGAGTCTGGGGGCGCTGACCCAGACCGCCGTCGTCGCCTGGCGGCAGGGCGTGGATGGGGATCGCCTGCGCGCTGCCCTCCGCCTCGTCCAGAGCTCGAGCCCCTCGTATCTGCTCATGGCCTCGGCAGACGCCGCCCGCGCCTCCCTCGTGCGCTCCGGGCGGATGCGCTGGCGCCACGCGATCGACCGTGCCGAGGGCGTGCGCCGTGCCATTGGCGACGACCTCTGGCAGCCGCCCGCGCGCCAGGATCCCACGCGGGTGGTGTGGCGGTCGCCGGCCGGCGATGGCGCGTCGCTCCTCGGCGCGCTGCGGGAGGCCGGGATCGAGGCCGAGTACGCGGACGAGCGGACCGCGCTCCTCCTGTGCGGCCCAAACGTCGCGGCGCGCCACATGGAGCGCCTGCTGCAGGCCTTGGCACGGGCGCGGGAGACGGTGCTGCGCGCCGGCCGGTCCGGTCCGCGCCCCGCCCTGGCTCGAGCCGCACCGCTCTCCGCCCCTGCACAAGGCGCCATGCTGGCTGCCCTGTCGGCGCCGTGGGAGGAGGTGCCCCTGGCCGCCGCGGAGGGTCGCGTCGCCGCCGACTTCCTGGTTCCATACCCGCCCGGCGTACCCATGGCGCTTCCCGGCGCCCGGCTCGACGGGGCGACCGTCGCGCGCCTGCAGACGGCCGTCTCGACAGGTCGGGAGGTGCAGGGAGTGCGGCGGGGCAGTACGATACGGGTGGTGCGAACGGAAGGGGGACCGTCGCCATGAAGCTGATCATCGCGATCGTCCAGGATCCGGACTGCGCGGCGGTGGTCGAGGGGCTCACGTCCCGTGGCTACCGCGCCACGAAGCTGGCCTCGACGGGCGGCTTCCTGCGTGAGGGAAACGCCACGCTGCTCGTCGGCCTGGAGGACGACCAGGTCGATGACGCCGTGGCCGTGATCGCCCGTCTTGCTCGCTCACGCGAGCGCATCGTCACGCCGCTCGCCAGCGCCGGAGCGCCCATGGAGGCGTATGCTCCCTACCCCGTGGAGGTGGTGGTGGGCGGCGCCACCCTGTTCGTCCTCGACGTGGAGCGCTTTGAGCACTTCTGAGCCTGCTCCCGCGACTTGGCCCGGACAGGAGGCGCTCTGGCGCACCATCGCCCGCCTCCGCGGCGCCGGCCGCGTTCCCGGCTCCATGCTCGTCATCGGCATGCGAGGGGTGCCCGCGGCGCCCTACGCGGACGCCCTGGCGGACGGCCTGATCTGCGGCGCGCCCGCGGATGGCCGCGCCTGCGGCGCGTGCGCGGAGTGCGCGCTCGTGCGCGCGGGAAGCCACCCGGATCGTCTCGCCGTGCGCCCGGAGGGCACGGGGGTGCGCATCGACGCCGTGCGCGAGGCGGTGTCCTGGGCGGCATACCGGCCCGGAAGGGCGGCCGTGCGCGTGGTCCGCCTGGACGGCGCCGACCGCATGGGTGCCGAGGCGGCGGTGGCCGCCTTGAAGGCTGTCGAGGAGCCGCCCGTAGCCACCCACTGGATCCTCTCGGCCGACGCGCCGGGCCATGTGCACGCTCCGCTCCGCTCACGCTGCGTGCCGCTCACGCTGCGCACCGTGGCGGCGGAGCAGATCGAGGCCTGGCTGCTCGGCCTCGGGGTCGAGGCCTCCGTCGCCGGCCCGGCGTCCGCGGACGCCCAGGGCTTCCCCGCCGATGCCCTGGATGCGATCGCGCCCCATGAGGACGCACCGCCGGCTGGCGGCGACGAAGACACACGGACCTTGGCTCTGGCAGTGCGTCGCGGCATCCATGCGGCTCTCCGCTCGGGGCGGCTGGGCAGTCGCGATGCCCGCTCGGTACTCTCGCTCTGGGCCCTTGCGGAGCTCGGAGCGCGTCGCGCCTCCCCGTCGCGCCTCGTGGCCGACGTGCTGCGTGCGGCGGCGGACCGCCTGCCGCCGCCGGCATGATCGTCGAGGGCGCCGCGGGCGCGTGGTACGTCTACATGTTGCGGTGCGCGGACGGGAGCCTCTACACGGGGGTGACCAACCGGCCGGGCGACCGCTTGGCGCGCCATCGGGCAGGGCGGGCAGCGCGCTACACGCGGGGACGGGGCCCGCTCGAGCTCGTGTACCTCGAGAGCGTTGGCGGGCACGGCGACGCACTGCGAAGGGAGCGGGCCATCAAGGCCATGGATCGGGGTGCGAAGGAGCGGCTCGTGCGGAGCGCCGGAGCCGCACCGGGGCCCTCCCCCGAGGCGCTGCCAGGGGAGGTGGCCGGGGAGGGTGTCCTGTACCTGTGCCCGACGCCGGTCGGCAACCTGGACGACATCACGCGCCGAGCCGAGCGTGTCCTCGCGACGGCCGACCTCGTGCTGGCCGAAGACACAAGGCACACGGGGCGCCTCCTGCAGCACATCGGAGTGAAGAAGCCGCTTCTCAGCTACCACGACCAGAACGAGCGTGCCCGGATCGGACGCGTTCTGGGGGAGCTTGAGGCGGGGCGCCACGTGGTGCTCGTGTCCGATGCCGGGAGCCCGCTCCTGTCGGACCCGGGCTACCCCCTTGTGCGCGCCGCCATCGACCGCGGCTTTCGCGTGGAGGCCCTGCCCGGCCCGACGGCGCTCATACCGGCGCTTACCGCGTCGGGCCTGCCGCCGCATCCGTTCCGCTTCCTGGGCTTCCTGCCCAGGACGCGCGCGCGCCGCTTGCGTCTCTTCCAATCCCTGGCGCACGACGATGCCACGCTCGTGGCCTACGAGTCGCCCCACCGGATCCGCGACGCCCTGCAGGACGTCTGTGACGCCCTCGGGCCGCGCAGCGTCTGTGTGGCGCGGGAGATCAGCAAGCTGCATGAGAGCTACTACCGCGGCGTCGCGAGCGAGGTGCGCGAAAACCTCCCCGATCCGGTGGTCGGGGAGGTCGTGCTCGTCATCGCGGGCAGCGGCGAGAAAGCTTCCGTCGACTAGCCTGCCTCGATCTCCGCGCGTAGCGTCGTTAGGCAGTGTCGGCATATCTTCTTGCCGCGGAAGTTGATCACATGTGCAGCGTTGCCACAAAAGATACAGCTAGGCTCGTACTTGCGCAGCACAATTCGCTCATCTTCGACATAAATCTCGATCGAGTCCTTGTCCTCGATGTGGAGGGTGCGGCGAAGTTCGATAGGTAGGACGACGCGACCGAGTTCATCCACCTTTCTTACGATACCGGTGGACTTCATCAAGACGTTGCACCTCCAGATTGGGCCGGACAGGCTATCGCATGTGTTACCAGCAGTGGCAGAAAAAGTCAACCCGTCCGCGCAATAGCGGACGGGTGAGCACGAGCATGCGTCTATTGCGCGAGGCCTTATGCACCGGCCACGATCGGCTCAATGTAGGTCGTCGATGCCTGCACAACCAGCGCGACGGTGACCGGTTGTCCGCCGTCCGGCGGGACCACCGTGAGGTCGTAGGTGCCAAGCGGAAAGGCGACGCTGTCCGGCACGTCCAGCGTGCGCGTGAAGCGCCCGGCCCCCGCGGCGGTCATCGGCCCGGAGGCGTTCGCCTGCGCGTAGGAGACGCCCAACCAGGTCGCCTGCAGGGCCGAGGGGACGGACAGCGTGGGCGTGCCCACCGTCCCGGCCTGAGCCGTCGCCGTGACCATGACGCGGTCCCCGGGCGTCGCGGGGTCGGGTGCGGCCGAGGCCAGCCACGGCGTCGGCGTGGACGGGGATGGGGTGGAGGGAGGCGCGGCGCCCTGCGTCGATGCCGAGCCCGGCAGCACGACGACATCGCGGACGAATGTGCTGCTCCATGCGCCGGTCGAATCCTCGACGCGAAGGCTCACCGGGTAGGTCCCGGGCACGGAGTAGGTTGCCTGGCGGCCCGCCCACACCTCGTCGACGATGTGCGCGCCGGGGGCCATGTCGTAGCTCTCGTCCGTGAACGTGACCGGGCTGCCCGCCGCCACGGGCGACGTCACCAGGAAGAACGCGTGGGGCTTGCCCGCTGGCGCGCGAACCGTCGTGCCGGACACGAGCACTTGCGCCGTGAAGGCGCTGCGCCTGCCGTAGGTGTCCGTCACCGTGAGCGTCACGCTGTACACCCCAGGCTGGTCGAAGGTGGCCTGGCGGCCCTGCCAGCTCGTGTCGACGATGGCCGCGCCGGGTGTCGTGTCGTAGCTCTCGTTGGTGTAGGAGACTGGCATACCGGGCGCAACGGGGCTGGTGACGACGAAGTAGGCGACCGGGCCGCCGGCAGGGCCCGGGCTACCGCCGGTCGGCACGATGCCGCGGCCGCCCGTGGTGTTGCCTGTGGGGGCTCCGGCCCGGCCTCCGCTCGGGGTTGGGCCGCCCGAGCGCGCCGTGCCGGCGCCGGTCCCGCCGCTCGAGCTCTGGCCGGATGACTTGTGCGAGTGCCGGCCGTGGTGGGTGCCATGGTTCGCGCGGCGCGGCGGGGACCCCCCGGTTGAGCCGTCGCCGGAGACGATGACCGCGAGCGCCAGGAGTGCGGGGAGCAGAGGCATCCCTCCTCGTGTGCGTCAGCTTGGAGCGGGCAGGAGTGTGGCCGTGGCGCGATCGGAAAGGTCAATCGGGTTTGCGGTGCCCGGCAGGCGGAAGGGAAGGATCAGGGACGCGGTGATCTCCACGGCCACAGAGTCCGCCGCCGGTAGGGCGGTCGTGACGGATACGGGTTGGAGGGCAGTGGCCGCGAGATCCTCGGACACCAGACGACCCACGGTCTGGTCGGCGCAGGCAGCAGCGGGCTCAGTCGTGGTTGGGGCGGGCGCCGGGGCGAGGCAACGTGCGCCTGCCCTCGCAGCGGACGTCGTGACCGCCCACAGGCGCGCCCGCGCGTAGGCGATGGCCTCTCCGTCCACGGCGAGCGCCAGCGCGGCCATAAGCGCAAGGGCGAAGCTGAAGCTCGCGATGTAGGACCAGTCGCCCCGCTCGCCATCGGACCGCCGCTTCATGGCATGAGGTTGCTCGTGGCGTACGTCGTGCCGCCGAGGGTCACCGAGTGCCCGGCGAGGCCCATCGCGTTCCACGGAAAGCCCGACAGGGTCACCGGGTCGGTGACGGTTAGAGAGATCTGCGAGCCCCAGGGCACAGGCGCCGGCGTACCGGTCACCTGGACCTGCGCTGGGTTGATGCCCAGGCTCGCCAGCGTCTGATCCACCTGCTGAACGACTGTCGGCGTGAGGCCACCCTGGACCTCGGCTCCCACCACGCCCGCGTCCCGGGCGTCGCCCACGCTGGCGGCCGTGCCGGCGAGGCCCGAGAGCGCAATTCCCGCCCCGGCCAGCATGGCGAGAAGCGGCAGGACGACGGCGGTGGCGACATACGTGGAGAGCGAGCCCGAGTCGTCCCGCACATCCATCGGGCGTCAACCGCCCGTGCTGATCGGCACGCTGATCCATTGGTTCACGATGTCGGAGAGGTGGGTGCCTACTGTGGAGAACACGGCGAGCACCACGCCGGTCAGGCTGACGGCGGCGAGTGCCAGGACCCCTTGCGCCAGGTAGGCGCTGAGGTCTCCCCGGTCGTCGGTGAGCGGGTCAGTGACACGGCGGGCGGTGCAGACAAGGCGCTGGTAGCGGCACCAGATGGCGACGCAGGCGGGCGACGTACGCATTGGCGCGACCTCCTAGATATTGGTAGGATCCAGCACGAGGGTTCGTCGGTAATATGCCATAACCTTCCATATCAAGTGGGTGAGTCTCGCCCGTCGATCGGAACCCGATCCCGCACCCAGGCCATGGGGCGAGTAAGGCGCCGAACTTCAGGAAGGTCGCAGCAGACAGCTGAGTGGCGAAGCGGTTGTCAGCGGTCCATCAGTCGCAGCCACGGGCATACAAAAGGGCAGCGCTCATGGGCGCGGCTG